>JAITFN010000082.1 GCA_031281345.1 Candidatus Fibrimonadaceae bacterium | reverse complement strand
CTGAATAAATCGTAGCCGCTAACTGAATTCCAAAAAGCCTCCAAAGTTTGCCCAGCGAGCAAGCGACCAGAAGCATCGCTTATTGTTCCAGAAACCATAACAGGAACGCGAACTCCCCTTTCCTCTTGTTCAAGCGAGGCTGCGTAGAGAGCCGCTTTGCAGTTAAGCGTGTCAAATACAGTTTCTATTAAAAGAATATCCGCACCACCGTCTAAAAGCCCTTTGATTTGCACTTGATAAGCATCTGCTAATTCCCTGAATGTTATTCCCCTGCTTGCAGGGTCGTCAACTTTGCTTGCCATACCTGCCGCTTTGGATGTTGGTCCTATGGAACCTGCGACAAATTTACGCGATGTTCCCCCAAATGCGTCTATGGCTCGCCTTGCTACTTCGGCACCTGCTTTGCTAAGTTTGTAGCACTCGCCTTCCAGTCCGTAGTCGGCTTGGCTAATGGCGTTTGAGTTGAATGTGCAGGTTTCAATTATGTCTGCACCAGCTTTTAGATATTCGGTATGTACGCTTTCTATAACATCGGGGCGAGAAAGCACCAAAATATCGTTGTTGCCTTTGTGTTCCCAAAAATCTTTCTCCGTTAAATTAAAACGCTGAATCATTGTTCCCATTCCGCCGTCAAGCAGCATAATGCGTTCTTTGGCAAGTGAGAGCAGGGCGGTGTAGGAATCGGAGATTTTCATAGAGGTAATTTAGAAAAAGTTTACTATATTACCTACGAATGACTGCTAAAGAATTGTTTAGAATTGCGAAGAAAAATGGGTTTACCTTAAATCGTATAAGCGGGAGTCATCATATATTTGAAAAGAATGGACATATAATTCCAATCCCGTTTCATTCAGGAAAAGACCTAAAACCAGGTTTGTTAAACGCAATTTTAAAACAGTTGGGAGCAAAATAGGAGGCACTATGAACTATGCTGCAAAAATAACGAAAGATGATGATGAATATATCGTCTCTTTCCCTGATAAGCCAAATATAAATACTTGTGGCGAATCTTTGGAACACGCTTTGGAAATGGCGAAAGAGGCTTTGAATGAAACCCTTGTATGCGAGCTTGAATTTGGCAAGCATTTAGTTACGCCTAAAACAAAAGAAAATTCAAAAAAAAGTTTATATGCCATTCCTGTTAAGCCAGAGATTGAAATTGCATATATGCTTTTTGAGGCACGAAAAGGCAAGCCTATAGCAAAAGTGGCAAAAGAAGCTGGCATAAGCAAACAAGCCTATCGCTCATTTGAGACTCCGTTTGCTAATCCTACTTTCAATACCCTTAGCAACATTGCAAAGGCTTTGGGTAAAAATTTGGAAGTTCGTTTGGTTTGAGAGATTTTGATCTATGAAACATCTCCTTTTATCCCTTCTTTGCTTACCGCTCTTTTTCTGTGCCAAGCAGCAAGTTAATCCTGAACTGCAAGCAGATTTAAAACCATCTAGTTCATCTAGTGGTTCCGAGCAACAGAATTTGCTCTTTTGGGATGGTAAAAGTGAGATGCTTCGTGGGGTTGCAATTGGAAATAGCGTGTGGAGTTTGCAGGAATATGTAAATCTTGCGATTAACGATTCCTCCGACTATATCAGAATGAGTGCAGACGGGTTTAATGCTGCTCGTTTTTATTTGAGCTATAAATTCTTTGAAAACGATGCAGAACCGTATTCTTACAAGCAAGGCGGTTGGCTTTTTTTGGATAGAAATATAGAGTTAGCGAAAAAAAACGGAATAAAATTAATTTTGAATATGCACGTTCCGCAGGGTGGGTTTCAATCCAATGGAGAGGGCGGTGCGTTGTGGGACGTGGAAGAAAATCAAAAGCGTTTAATTGCCCTGTGGCGTGAAATTGCAAAACGCTATGCAAACGAAACCTCAATAGCCGCCTACGATATTTTGAATGAACCTGTGGTTAGCAAAGGAAAATATCAGTGGCAAAAATTGGCTCAGGAAATTGTGAATGTCATTCGCGAGGTGGACAATAACCATTTGATTTTGGTAGAGCGGATGAACGCAATAATTCCAAACGATTATTCAAACGATTCGGAAATGAATTTTATTTTTGTGGAAGACCCTGCAAATAAATGGGGACTAACTTTCCATTTTTATTCCCCAATAGAATACACTCACCAATATGCGAGTTGGTCAGATTTTTTTAGAAATACAGACGGCGGCACTTATCCAAATTTGAACGGGCGAGATAAGGCATATTTGGAAAAAGAAGTGGATTTGTATTTGAAAATTGCGCAAGAGAAAAATTTGCCTATATATTTGGGCGAGTTTGGAGTTATAGAAGCAACGTTGAACAAAGAAAAAGGTGGTTTTGTTTGGGTTTCCGATATGCTGGATATTTTAAAGTCGCGCAATGTGTCTTTCACATACCACGCTTGGGTTGACGGTTCTTTTGGCATTAAAGATAGACACGAGCTTGAAAGTTTGTTCAGGAATAAATTTTTCGGGCGAAGGTAGAAATCTAAAATTTCTTTTACTATATTACCCCTTTATGTCTAGCGTCTTTGGAAAACTTTTTACGCTTTCATCTTGGGGTGAATCGCACGGGAAGGCTATTGGGGCAGTGGTGGATGGTTGCCCTGCGGGCTTAGAAATTAGCGAAGAATATATACAGCAATTTTTAGACCGCCGCAAGCCCGGGCAAAGTGCAATTACCACGCAACGCAAAGAGAGCGATTTGGTTAAAATTTTGAGTGGGGTTTTTGAGGGCAAAACAACGGGAACGCCAATATCCATGATAGTGGAAAACGCAGACCAACACAGTGCAGATTATGAGCAAATAAAAGACTGGTGGCGCCCAGGGCACGCAGACGAAGCCTATGATTCCAAATATGGATTCAGAGATTACCGAGGTGGTGGGCGCAGTTCGGCTAGGGAAACTATAGCGCGGGTTGCTGGCGGTTCAATAGCTCGCAAATTTTTGAAGGAAAAATGCGGAACCGAATTCACCGCTACTATAAACATAGACAATAACTCAATAGAAAATGCAAAAAAAAATGGAGATAGCATTGGTGGCATTGTTAGCTTAACCATCAAAAATCCGCCAAAAAATTTGGGCGAGCCGGTTTTTGACCGCACAGAGGCATTGCTTGCAATGGCGATGCTCAGCATTCCTGCAACGCGAGGGTTTGAAATAGGCAAAGGTTTTGAAGCGGCAAATATGCTCGGCAGTGAGCATAATAAATTTGCAGATGGTACTTATGGTGGCATAACCAGCGGAGAAGATATTTTGTGCAGAATAGCATTCAAGCCAACCCCGTCCATTTCTAAAACGCAAATGGCAAAAAACAAAAACGGGGCATTTGGAGAAATCAGCATAAAAGGCAGACACGACCCCTGCGTTGCGGTACGTGCGCCGGTGATTGTGGAAAGTATGGCGGCACTTGTTTTAATGGATTTGTGGTTACAATTATAGAAAAGATGGTTACTCCAAATAGTCCTTATTATAGTACACATATAGAAAATCAATTATGCGTATATAACTGCTTGTAAGGATTTTTTGCATTGGGTCTCAACACATAAAATCTGTCTTTCAAAAAAGAGCCTGCGTCAACGCCAAAATGTTTGGCGAACTCTGCAACATAAGGTTCTATCTCTTTCAAATCGTCAGCAGAAGCTACATCTAGCACAACTTGCGCCGGAAGCCCAGAAAGTTCTTTGTTTGTTCTGATAAAAATTTTGCCACCGTGCATGCCTGTGCCTGTGAAATTCCCAACGGGAATACCCTCTATGTCTATACCAAGCACAACTATAACTCCGCCTGCTAAATATTCACCTAAAAAGCTACCTGTTTTGCCACCTATCACAATAGCTGGTTTTTTGGTTTTGTATTCCTTCATGTGGATGCCGGTTCTGTAGCCAGAATTGCCGCGTATAAAAATGTTGCCGCCTCGCATAGCGTAGCCCAAGGCATCGCCTGTGCTGCCGTGAACTATTATTCTACCGTCATTCATTGTGTCGCCAACCGCATCTTGGGCGTTGCCCTTTACCTCAATAATACCACCGTCCAAATAAGCACCTAGCGCATTGCCAGGCGTTCCGTTTATCACAAGCGTTTTTCCTTTCATAGCGCTACCCATAAATCTTTGCCCATAGCAATTGTCTACGCAAACATCTTCTGTAGCTGCTTTCACCTGCTCGTTCAGTTCCTTAAAATCAAGGTCTTGCGCTGATATCTGTTTCATTTCAGTCTCCGGTTTGAGTGTGAGTTAATGTAGAAAAACTTGCAGTATATAACCCAAGCGCAAGTGCCACGCTTGCATTGTAGGAATGAGCTCCTGCAAACATTGGGATTTTCACAATAGAATCGCAATATTTTTTAATATATGGTGGAAGACCTTTGTCTTCGCCGCCAATTGCCATAACAAGGTGCTGGGAAAATTTAAAATTGGTTATTAATGTTTTGCTGTGCCCGTCTAAACCAACAATTTGATAACCAGCTTCTTTGAGTTCCCTCAAGGCAAGTTCAAGATTGCTTGGGCGGCAAAGAGTTATTTTTTCAAGGCTCCCTGCTGCGCTACGCTCCACAGCAGGCGTTAATCCGCAAGAACCTTTTGCAGGAAGTAACATGATATTAACACCAAGCGCAAACGAAGAGCGAATGCAAGCACCTAGATTATGAGGGTCTTCTAAATTTGAGGCTACCACAATGCGGCAGGGTATATCGTTTTGCTTTATTTCCAGCAAAATTTTTCGCATTTCATTCCAAGGTAGCACTGCTTTCTCATGGCAAAGGGCAATAACGCCGCCATGCCTTTTTGTCAATTTGTCCAAAGTTTTTTCTTCTACCTGCTGAACGTGAACATTAGCTTGCTCGGCAAGTTTTTGCAGCTCATACAATTTAACATTGCCGCTTTTAAGTTTAAACAACACCCTATGAATCAAGCCCGGCTTTTTACTGAGCATTTCTTCTACAGCCCTCACTCCACATATAATACGCTGCTGCTTTGCCGGTTCTATTCTCTTTTCCATAAAATTTCCCCCCTACTGAAAATTTTGTAACTCCTGCAAAACGCCAAACAACTTATTTCCTATCTTGTATCTCTTTTCAATGTTATCGCAAAAATAACGCAAATCTTTTTCCGTGTCCTTATTTAATTCGTCTATGTTGGAGAGTATATGATGCACAACAACATCATTCTCGGCTTTTTTTGCAAAAGATTGTATTTTTTGGTTTATTTCCATATGGTTCACAACATATTTAGCGCTGGAAATTTGCTCTTCCAAAAAATATACCAACAAAACTTCTTCTTGCAAAATTCCCCAGTGGTGGTCTTGAGAATAGGGTACTATTTTTTCGTGCTTGTCGCAATAAACAGCCTGTTTTGCATAGAACTGGCATACATCCAAATGTTTAAGAAATTCATAAAGTTCTACCAACATATCGCATTCCTTGGGTAAAACACTTGCATCCATGGATTTTTTTATTTTTCTGAATTGATAATTGGATTTTTCGTAATACAAATTGCGCATATGGCGGTTATATGTGCGGTTGCGCATAACCTGCTGTGAAGGTGGAACATGAATTTTAATAGTGCTTTTCATAGCAATTTTATCCTTTGAATTCCAGCAATGGCTTTTAACGACTGCTCTATGTTTTTTACCTGAGCAGAATTAAAAGCGAGCAAGTCTATTTTGCCTCTTAGCTGTCCTTCTTTGTTCTCAAATATAGTTTTTTTCACAAGCGCATGGTGTTTTGAAACCGCGCTGAAAATGTCTCCCATTTGCATTTTGCCTGCCGCTTCTACCCTAAAAACGCATTTGAACGCTGGTTTTGCGTGGTTGTGATGTTCCCATTGCAGGGATATTTGCTGTTCTTGCGGAAATTTATTCAAAATTTTGCAATTTTCCTTGTGTATCTCTATTCCCTTGCCGCTTTTCATAATTCCCCTAACATTATCCCCAGGTAGCGGGTTGCAGCACGAGGCATAGTTGAGCAAAAATCTTTCGTTGTAGCCTATGCTTATAGGGGCCTCTGCCGAGCTGAACACATTGAACATTTTAAGCTTTTGCCAAGCGTAAGAATCATCCGAATATCGTTTTAAGAAATTGAAAACATTTTTAAGAGGAATTTCGCTTTTGCCCAAACTTTCGTAAAAAGAGCTTATGTTTTGAACCTTAAAAGCGTGGCAAATATCGGATTCTTTTGGGTGGTTTTCCTTTGATATTTTTAGACCTTGTAATTCCCTTCGCCAAATTTTTTCCCCTAAAGCTTCGGATTGAGTTGTTATTGTTTTTCTAAGCCATTGCCTTATGGAATTTTGCGCCTTTTGGGTTTTGGCTATGGAGAGCCAGTTTTCTTGAGGTTCTTGGGACTCGCTGTGCAAAACCTGAATTGTTTCGCCAATGGGAATGTCTGCATCCAAACCCAGAACATTGCCACCAGCACGGGCACCCAAGCAGTGCAAGCCCAAATCTGTGTGCACTGCAAAGGCAAAATCCAAAATGGTTGCACCAGAGGGCAGAGTTATTTTTTTTCCTTGAGGTGTCCAGGCGTAAGAATCTTCGGGTAAAAGGCTTTCGTGCAAAAAACCTAAGAATTCCGTTGAATTTGGAATTTCGTTTTGCATTTTAGTTATTTTGTCCACCCAGTCCATATTCTTTTCAAGTTCTTCGTGTTTCAAATTGAACTTGTAAGCCCAATGCGCAGCCATGCCGTGCTCTGCGGTTTCGTTCATATCTTTGGTTCTAATTTGAACCTCAACGAGCTTACCCTCCGGGCCTATAACCGTTGTGTGCAGGCTTTGGTAGAGGTTTGGCTTTGGAACTGCAATGTAATCTTTAAAGCGGCTGTAGAGCGGCATCCACAGGTTATGCACATAACCAAGGGCGGTATAGCAATCTGTCACTTGATTGACGATAATTCTAATAGCAAAAATATCGTAAAGCTCATCTATTTTGCAACCCCTGTTCCTCATTTTTTCGTATATGCTGTAAATGTGCTTTGACCTGCCCTTTATGTCGCAGTCCAATTGTTCCAAGTTCATTTTTATATTCAGTGGAAAAATTATTGAATTTATATATTCTTCGCGTTCTTTGTGGGTTGATTGCAAGTGGCTTTCTATTGCTGCATATTCGTCTGGGTGAAGATATTTAAAAGCCAAGTCTTCCAATTCAAATTTAAACGAATAAAGCCCAAGCCTGTGGGCAAGCGGTGCGTAAAAATCAAGGGTCTCTTCGCTTATGGCACGTTGCCTCTCCGGTTTTAGGTATTGCAGGGTGTACATATTGTTGAGGCGGTCTGCGAGTTTTATTGCCACAACCTGCGGGCGTTTTGAAACATAAGCTAAAAATTTTTTGAATGTCTTTGCAGTTCTGTCTGCACCTTTTTGTATATCGGAAATTTTGGTTACGCTATCCACCATTTCCGCTATTTCCATTCCAAAATTCTCTTGAATATCCTTTATTGAATGAACAGTATCTTCCACCACATCGTGCAAAAGACCCGAAGCTACAACCACGGAATCCATTCTCAAATTTGCCAGTATTTTTGCCACTTCTATGGGATGTCTTATATAAGGCTCTCCGCTTTTGCGCAGTTGCCCTTCATGTGCTTTCATAACAAAAGCTACGGTTTTTTCAATGAGTGCCCTATCCAACTTTGGATTTATATCTATGAGAGACTGGGCAACTTCCGATGGAACCATAACACAAATGTAGAAATTTCTATCTTAACTCCTATGGAAATACTAGAAGGCTGTTTAGACGGACGGGGCTTGAAAATTGCCATTGCAGTTTCTCGCTTCAACGAAGTTGTTACAAAAAATCTTTTAGAAGGAGCTGTTTCTGGGCTCAAAAGAACCGCCGTTAGCGAAGGCGACATCACCATTGCTTGGGCTCCGGGCGCATTTGAATTGCCGGGCATAGCGGCTCGCTTTGCGGCAAGCGGCAAATTTGATGCGGTTATAGTTTTGGGGGCTGTTATTCGCGGAGCAACTGCGCATTTTGAATATGTTTCAAGTGCTGTTAATTCTGGCATTGCACATCTTGCAAGAGAAGGAAAAACACCGGTTATTTTTGGCGTGCTAACAACAGACACCGTTGAGCAAGCAATGGACAGAGCTGGCTTAAAATGCGGCAACAAAGGAACGGATGCTGCTGCTGCCGCAGTGGAAATGGCAAATTTATATAAAAGGTTGCCTTAATGCCCTCCATTTCTCGAAGGCCCGCACGGGTTTTTGCCCTTCAACTTTTATATGCAATGGAAATAACGGGCGAAGCCCCAGGCTATTGCCTGCCGGGTGTTTTGGAAAGCCATTCCATCAGTGGCGATATGCAAAGATTTGGCATGAAATTGGTTGACGGTGTTTTGGAAAAAAAAGAGGAATTCCGCAATATATTTTTAGAACTAATCCCAGACTGGTCTCCAGAGCGACTTTCCACAATAGACAAAATAATCTTGCAAATAGCAATGACAGAAATGCTGCTCGCAGATACCCCAATAAAAGTAATTTTATCAGAATCCGCCCAAATAGCAGACAAATTCTCAGACGAAAACTCCCCCGCCTTTGTGAACGGGGT
>JAITFN010000057.1 GCA_031281345.1 Candidatus Fibrimonadaceae bacterium | reverse complement strand
TCGGTGCTTTCCAGCTTTGTTCTGCCGCTTTGGATTATGTCAAAGCCGCCTGTGTTGCGGTATTTTGCCATTAATTCACGTTCTATCTGAATATATTTTCCGTCAACAAGCCCGCTAGGGCCGCCCAAAAAACCGTAGAGTTTTGAAGTGTTCTTAACGGCTTTTATTCCGTCAAAAATTCCAGCAATAACATTGTGCCCGCCCGGAGCCTGCCCGCCGGAGAGAACAACACCAACATTTAGTGGTGTGCCAGTGGCTTGTTTTTTTGTTGAGGTTTTGAAAGTTAAAATAGGTGCGCCATAAGTATTTGGAAATAGTTCCTTTATTTGCTCTTGGTCGCTCACAGATTTTGTGGCTGCTCCAGAGCCAATTAAAACTTTTAATGCCCCATTGCCAAGTGAGGGTGGGAGCTTAGGTTTGTAGCTGGCACGAGCTTTGCCCAGAAAAGAAAGATTTTCAGACATCGGTTTTCTCCTATGTTATTGGGGTAAATGTAGAAAATTTACTATGTTGTAATTATGAAATCTTCAAAATTCCCTCTGATAATCATAGCATCACTTGTTGCATTGAGCTGTTTCCCAGCAAAACTAAAAGATATAGCTCCTTCTGTTTTGAGCGTAACCAACTCAGTAGCTAATGTAGCTCCGTCTTTTTTGAATGTAGCACCGCCTGTTTTGAAAATATCTGGGAAGGAAAATCCCGATGTTTATTTGCAATCGCTTGATATTCAAGTAGAGGTAACTGGAAATATAGCCTCCACTCGCTATACAATGGTTTTCAAAAACAAAACAGACCGCATACTAGAAGGTGAACTCACTTTCCCCTTGCCCGATGGGCGCACCGTTACATATTACGCCTTGGATATAAACGGCAAAATGCGTGAAGCTGTGCCTGTGGAAAAAGCAAAAGCAACGGAAGTTTTTGAGGAAATAGAACAAAGGCAGGTTGACCCAGGTTTGCTGGAAAAGGTTGAGGGCAACAATTTTCGCACACGCATCTATCCCATTCCAGCAGGTGGAATACGCACCATTTCAATAGGCTACGAAGAAGAATTGCAGCTTGAAAATAATTTGCTGCATTACCGCTTGCCAATGGCTTATCCCGATACGCTTGAGAAATTCGCGGTAAAAGCGACTGTTTGGAAAAGCAGCCTAAAACCTCTTGTGCCAGAATCCGAAGAAGAACTCCGCTTTGATGCAGCGGGCGAAAACTATGTTGCCTTCTTTGCCCGCGAAAATTACAAGCCTTCACGCGCATTGATTTTTGCATTGCCTGCCCCCGCTGATATTCCACGTGTTATGATGCAACCGGCTCAGGGAAGTTATTATTTTTTGGCATCTGTTGCACCAAAAATGGAAACGCGAAAAAAACAATGGGATAACAATTTGGCAATTATTTGGGACGTTTCGCTTAGCGGTTCGCAGCGCAATTTGCAACGCGAAATTGAAATGCTGGATATTATTTTCTCCGAAAAGAAAAATGCGAATATACATCTTTATTTTTTGAACAATACATTGAAAAAAATAACCAAGGGTAATTGGAAAGAATTGAAGAGCATTTTGGAAATGGCAGTTTATGATGGTGGCACAGATTTTTCAAAAATCAATTTGAAGGATATTGAAGGGAATGAGATTTTATTTTTCTCCGATGGGATTTCAACTTTGAGCGATGCTGATTTTTTGAAAAATACCAATTCAAATCGCCCTGTGCATAGCATAGTTTCTTCCGCAAAATCCGATTACAGCGCGATGAGGTTGATTGCTGGCAAAACAAAGGGCAAATTTATAAATATAAACGCTTTATCCAACGAAGAATTGAAAAACGAATTGCTGAACGAAACTCTGCAATTTTTGGGAATTGAGGGTGGAAATTCTGTACGCGAAGCATATCCGAGCATAGCAACGCCTGTGTATGGCAATTTTTCTGTGGCGGGCATTTCTGAAACAAATGAAACAGAACTCACTTTGTTTTTTGGTTTTGGAAATAAGACCCTGAAAAAAATAAAAGTGAAATTAGAAGCGAAAAATGCGAGCAATCAGGGAAATGTGTATAGAATATGGGCACAGAAAAAAATTGCAGAGCTTGACTTGAACTACGAAAAGAACCGTGCCGAACTCACGGAACTTGGGCAGCAGTTCAGCATTGTAACGCGAAACACGTCGCTGATTGTGCTTGAAACCGTTGAGGACTATATACGCTATAACATTGAACCGCCTGCTGAATTGCAAACTGAATATCTGCACAGGCTAAAAGAACGCGAAGGACGGGTACGTAATGATAATGATAAGAGCAATATGCTAGGCACGGCACTCTCTGCTGTCGAAAATCTAAAAAAATGGTGGAATATAGATTTTAAACCTATAAAACCAAAATACCCTCAACCAGATAATATGGAGAAACGTTTGAGTGTTATTTCATCAAGCAGTAGTGCTATCAGTACTACAAGAGCCACCAATAAGGTTAAATCCAAAAGAGGCGATGTGGATCTTTTCACTACGGCTGGAGGCAAGGATATTGCTTGCACCGCTGGTTTCAACGATGAATTGACAATTATAGCGCAACGGGATTCCCATGCCTTGGTTAAAGGTCCCTGCCAAGGTTGGGTGAACAATTCAGAAGTAGAGAGGGTTTTGCAAGGTCCAGGCGACAGAGGTACGCATATAGAGGCAGTGGACGTTGTGGGGTGGATGGATAATCCGAGTGCGGTATTTGTTTTGGATCAAGATGCTGGCACTTCAGATGGGATTGGCGATATGATGGGCGGTTTGATGGGCGGCAGTGCAGGTACATCAAAAGGTTCATTGAAAGCACCGACTTCTCGACCAACTAATTCTAAGCCAACTAATCCACAGCCAACCATCACAATTAAACCCATTAAAAAAGATAATGAGTATTTGAAAAAATTGACGGGAAAAATTGCGGAAGATTATCTGATATATTTGAGTTTGAGAAATGACTATGCCAATTCCCCAACATTTTATTTTGATATGGCAGACTGGTTTTACACTCACAACGACAAAGAAACCGCTCTCCGCATACTCACATCCATTGCCGATTTGGAATTAGAAAACGCTTCGCTTTACAGATTGCTTGGATACAGATTTAAAGAATACGGCGAATATGCCCTAGAAAAATTTGTTTGCCAAAAAGTGATTCAATGGCGACCAATGGAACCGCAAAGCTACCGCGACTACGCCTTAGCCCTTGCCGACAACGGCGAGATGCAGGCTGCACTGGACTCGCTCTATTCGCTGCTCCTAAAACCATATTCGGATAGTTACAAAAAAATAGCAGAGGTTGTGGTTGTGGAAATAAATCATTTGATTGCAAAAAATGCAAATTTGAATACATCAAAAATTGACAAAGGCTTGATAATAAACATACCCATTGATATTCGCGTTGTAATAAACTGGAATATGAACAACACAGATATTGACTTGCACGTGAAAGACCCAAGCGGCGAAGAATGTTATTTCAAGAACAAAGAAACTAAAACTGGTGGGCGCATAAGCGCAGATATCACAGGCGGCTACGGTCCTGAGCAATTCCTTTTGAAAAAAGCGATAAAGGGAAAATACCAGATTTATGTGAATTACTACAGCGACCGACAATTTACTGCGGCTGGTCCCTCAACAGTTATGGCGGAGATTTTCACAAAGTATGCAGACAAAACTGAGCAACGCAAAGTTGTATCTCTGCAAATGTCTAAGGCAGAGAGAAAAGAAGATAAAAAAGTGGAGGTAGCAGAATTTGAGTTTTAATTTTTAATTTGTTATATTACAATTATGAAATCTTTTAAGTTACCTTTGATAATTGCAGCAGCAGCGGTATTTCTGTCTGTTGCGCTCGGTTTGCTAATAGCAAAAATAAACACCAAAAATCAAGATGAGCAAAATGAGCAAGAAGTTCAAGATGAACAACAAGAGGTTGTTGCCGTTTGGGACACAACTTTGGTGCAAGCAAAGCTGCCTGTTTTGAACATAAACGGAAAAGAAAATCCCGATGTTTATCTGCAATCGCTTGATATTCAAGTGGAAGTGACGGGAAATATAGCTTCCACTCGCTACACAATGGTTTTCCAAAATAGAACATATAAAACATTAGAGGGCGAACTCACTTTCCCCTTGCCAGATGGACGCACCATAACCCATTACGCCTTGGACATAAACGGTAAAATGCGCGATGCTGTGCCTGTGGAGAAAGCAAGGGCAACAGAGGTTTTTGAGGAAATAGAACAGAGACGAGTTGACCCTGGTTTGCTAGAAAGGGTAGAGGGCAACAATTTCCGTACACGCATATATCCAATTCCCGCAGGTGGAACACGCACAATTTCAATAGGCTACGAAGAGGAACTGGCTCTTGAAAAAGGGCTGCTGTATTACCGCTTGCCAATGGCTTATGCTGATTCTATAAAAAAATTCTCGGTAAAGGCAAGTGTTTGGAATAGCAGCCAAAAACCGCTTGTGCCTGAATCTGGAAATGAACTTAGCTTTGATGTATCTGGCGATAACTATGTTGCTTCTTTTACTCGCGAAAATTACCGCCCTTCTCAAGCATTGAATTTCGCATTGCCCGCGCCAACCAATATTCCGCAGGTTATTATGCAGTCGGCGCAGGGGAGCCATTATTTCTTTGCATCGGTTGCACCGAGAATGCAAGCACAAAAAAAGCAATGGGATAATGATTTGGCAATTATTTGGGACGTTTCGCTTAGCGGCTCGCAACGCAACTTGCAACGTGAAATTGAAATGTTGGATGTTATTTTTGCCGAAAAGAAAGATGCGAAAGCTAGTCTTTACTTTTTGAACAATACATTTAAAAAAATCGCAAAGGGTAATTGGAAAGAATTGAAAAACATTTTGGAAAAGGCGGTTTATGACGGTGGCACAGATTTTTCAAAAATATACTTGGAAGAGATTGAAGGAAATGAGATTTTATTTTTCTCCGATGGAATTTCAACTTTGAGCAACGCCGATTTTATAGAAGATACCAAGGTAAACACCCCTGTGCATTGCATTGTTTCCTCTCCAAAATCCGATTACAGCGCGATGAGGTTGATTGCTGGCAAAACAAAGGGCAAATTTATAAATGTCAATGCTATGTCTTTCGAAAAAATAAAAAACGAATTGCTGAACGAAACTCTGCTATTTTTGGGAGCGGAACACGGAAAATCCGTACGCGAGGTATATCCGAGCATCGCAACGCCTGTTCATGGCAATTTTTCCATAGCGGGTATTTCCGAAACAGATGATGAAGAAATCACTTTGCTCTTTGGTTTTGGAAATAAAGTCCTGAAAAAAATAAATGTGAAATTAGATGCAAAACAAGCGAGCAGCAAGGGAAATGTGTATAGAATTTGGGCGCAGAAAAAAATTGCAGAACTGGATTTGAACTACGAAAAGAACCGCACTGAACTTACGGAACTCGGTCAGCAATTCGGTATTGTCACGCGGAATACATCGCTTATAGTCCTTGAAGCACTTAGTGACTATGTTAGTTATGGCATTGAACCACCCGCTACCGAACCCGAAATGCGAGCAGAATATCAGCGTAGAAAAGGAAATGAAGGGCACAGAGCTAAAGCAATGCTAGGAGACCCAAGCTCAAGGGCAGATGCCTCTATGGCGAGAGACATAGAAAGAGTTTTGAATAATGTTGCGGGTCTTCAAAGCAGCGGCAAAACCGAACTTGGTGGCAGGCGTGGTTCTGCTACGGGTGGTTTTAACGATGGCTACGCAGAAGGTGGTTCCGGTGGCATTGGCGATATGCTCGGTGGCTTGATGGGTGGCAGCGCAGGCGGCTTGGGCACAAAAGCCAAAGGCTCTTTAAAGGCACCAAGCGCAAGAGATATTGATATGGGTTCTGGTATTAGTCCACGTTCCAAAGCGGAGATTATGGCTGTTGTCAATGCCCGTATGCCGGGGCTTAGGAACTTATATAATAAATATTTGAAATTAAAACCCGAATTTGGTGGCAAGATTACTCTCAAATTCACCATTGCTCCTAGTGGCGATATTACTAGCATTGATATAGTGTCTTCTACAACAGGTTATAGCGAGTTTGACAATGCCATTAAGAATATGGTGGAAACTTGGAAATGGAAGGTTATTCAGAGCGGCAATACCACTCCAACAATACCATTTACATTTGATGACTTTGGAAACGGGTCTCGAACACAAACACAGGCGGCACAACCAGTAGTGCAACCACCACAACCAGAGCAACCGCCCAAACCTCCAACCCCACCCAAAAAGAAAGATAGCAATATGCTAGCCGAGGCAGTAGCCTCAGCAGAAAATATAAAAAAGTGGTGGAATATAGATTTTACGCCTTCTGTGCCTTCTGCATCTCAGAAATCCAAATATCCTATGCCAGACGAAGGAACTTTGGATATATCTGCAAAAGACGATTTTGTTAAAGGCAACGAATATTTGAGCAAGCTCACAGGAAAAACTGAGAAAGACTATCAATTATATTTGAGTTTGAGAAACGATTATGCAAATTCCCCAACTTTTTATTTTGATATGGCAAATTGGTTTTACAAACTTGGCAACAAAGAAATTGCTCTTCGCATACTAACATCTATTGCAGATTTGGAACTTGAAAACTCCTCGCTTTACAGATTGCTGGGATACAGGTTTAAAGAATATGGCGAATATGCCTTAGAAAAATTTGTATGCCAAAAAGTTGTTCAATGGAGACCAATGGAACCGCAAAGCTACCGCGACTACGCTTTAGCCCTCGCCGACAATGGAGAGGAACAGGCAGCACTTGACTCGCTCTATTCACTGATCATAAGACAATACTCAGAAAATATAACTAGGCGCAGCAAAGGGATAAAAGAAGCTGTGGTTATGGAAATAAATAATTTAATTTCCAAAAACTCAAAACTGAACACGTCAAAAATTGACAAACGGCTGATAATGAACACTCCCGTTGATGTTCGCGTGGTTATAAATTGGAATATGAATAACACCGATATTGACCTGCACGTAAAAGACCCAAGCGGCGAAGAATGTTATTACGGTAATCCCAAAACAAAAATTGGCGGTCGCCTAAGCGCAGACAATACAGGCGGCTACGGTCCTGAACAATTCCTTTTGAAAAAAGCGATAAAGGGAAAATACCGGATTTATGTCAATTACTACGGCGACCGACAATTCACCGATGCAGGTCCCTCAACAGTTATGGCAGAAATCTACACCAAATACGCAGACAAAACCGAGAAACGTCAAGTTGTAGCTCTGCAAATGTCTAATGCTAGGAAAGTAGAACGCGGGAACAAGGCAAAAGTGCAGGTAGCAGAATTTGAGTTTTAAATAGAATTCTGCAACTGGTCTATGCCGTCTTGTATTTTCTTATTGACATATTTCTTGCTGAATCCAAAGACTGCGGATATTTCGTCTGTGGTCCAGCCTTCACCAAAAACAAGTTCAATAAATAACTGCGAAATTGGGCAGGGCATTTCCGAAGCCTTGCCAACAGTCCATACAGGATACTGGCTGTCTCTCAAAAAAAGACCTCCTTGGAGCAACCATTCTTCCTCTATTTGCTTTTGCTTTCTTCTTGTTCTAAAATAGTCCACGCAGCAGTGATATGTTATTGAATAGAGCCAAGTTTTCACAGCAGACTGGTCTTTAAAAGTTTCAGTGCTGCTGAGTATTTTAAAAAAAACTTCTTGGCGAATATCTTTTGCCATAGCCGGATTTTTCACAAAACGCTCGCAAACCCTAAGCACAAAGTCTGCATTTTCAGCCCAAAGTTCTGATATATTCATAAACAACCTCCAATTATGCCTTTGATATATATTATTACTGGGCTATTTGCACGTTGGACCTTTATTTGGCATACATCTGTTTGCAAAATTCTGCATTTTTCTACATTTAATACAATGCTTTTTTTACCACTCCTCTTTTTGTTTCTGATAGCTTGTTCCGATAGTTTGCTGCACAGCGAAACAAAATCACTGTCTATTGAACGCATATCCATTAAAGTTCAAAATAAATCAGACACGGTTTTAACAGATTATTCCATTCCCTATACCGACACAATTTTAAAAGGCGATACCATATTTTTTTATGCAAAAATAAACCCACCAAACGAAAGGAGCTGTTATTGGTCTATTGAATCAAAAGAGTATCCTTGCCTGCCTAAAAACAGATATACCTATACCTTTAATTCCAGAGGTCTTTATCTGATAAAATTATACGTGTTGGATAATTTTGGCGACACTTTATCTGCAAACATATTCATGAGAGTTTCTAGCAAACCAGTTTGCAATAACATAAGCCTAAATTTTTTTCAAGGCTCGCCAATTTTTAAATGGAATTGCCAAAATACAGACGACTCAGCTGAGCTAACTTATAGATTTATACTTAAAACAAATGCAAAAACAGATACTCTATTTTTGAAAGAAGATTCCCTGCAACTTGGTTATTCCTTGCCAAGCGATTATTGGAAAGTTCAACTGAATGCAGAAAACAGCTACGGATTCAAAGATTCCATCGAGCTTTCACTATGATTAAAAATTTTCTTTTTTTCATTGTAATGGCAGCATTCTTAATATCCTGCTCTGATAGCGATAAGTTTGATGCTAACAGCAAATCTAAAATTGAGTTTGAAGTTTTTTATAGAATATCTAAATGCCAAAGTAAACCATGCATATACGCCTACGCAGATATATCACCAGAAGATGGCGAGGGAATATATTACTATTACTACTGGCTTATAGATGGAGAACGCCTTTATAGGCACGATAACAAAGATATGAGAAGAGAAAGCATATCTTACGGTGAGCATTTTCTGGAATTTGTTTTGATGGACAGTTTTTTTGGTGATACTTTAAGCGATGGTGGTGTTATTCAAGTGGATGAGCCGCTTGAAATTACCCTGCTTTCTCCGATAGAAGAGTATAGAGCGGCAAAAACCGATACCATTGTATTTCAATACAAAATAAGCGGCATAGACACTTGGGAAGAAAATCCGCAAACTGTTGTTTATGTTTCTACAGATAAAGATGTTTGGGAAAATGGAAAACCTATAAAAGATAATTTTTTGCTCCCACCGCTGAACGAACGGGTTTATTATTGGGGAGTTAAGGCAATTACCAAACAAGACACGACAAAGAGCAAGGAGATAAGGAGCGTATGGATAAAAAACTAATTATAAGCATAATGATAGCGGTGGGTCTCTCTAATTCGGCTCCTCTATTGATGTTTCCCCTTGAATCCGATTTAGACAGCAATATTTTGGCTCTTTGGGAAAATTCTATTAAGCAAATTTTTAAAGAGGCCGCTTTTGAGCCTGTGAAAATTGAGCAGAGTTATTTTGCTCAGTGCGAGAGCGTGGAATGTGCAATATCTTCGGCAAGGGTAGCTGGAGCGCAGGGACTCTTCAGGGGGCGTTTGCGTGCAGAAGGCAAAGATTCCATTAGCCTTAGGTTTCACATAGATTGGCTTGCAAGCAATTCAACCCCCCAAAGCGATATACAAGGTACAGCCCCGCTTTCGTGGGACGATGCCATGAGGAGCGGAATACTGCCAAAACTTTTATCTGGAATAACGGGTAAAAGCACGGAAATTGAAATCGCAAAAGGGGAAAAAACTTATGTAAGTGTTGAAACTAACCCAGAAAATGCCGTTGTTATGCTAAACGGAGAAGCTACTTGTTCTTCGCCGTGTGAATTTTTAGCTAGCGGTTCTAGAGCGCAAGTTGCGGCATATTGGCAATCTGGCGATAATATATGGGCAGCAAAAACCGATGTGAAATTAGGAAAAGATACTGCAAAAGTATTGATGGAATTGAGGCGCACTTTTGCATACACAGAAATTCGTACATTACCAGAAAATGCTCTGATATATCCGGGGGGCTTTTTAGACTTAAATTCAAAGGCTCTGGGAAAAACGCCGTATAGGTTTCGTAGTTTGCCCGGAACTACGCAAATCCGTATTTTCCATGAGGGTTATAAAGACACTTTGATAGACGTTAATGTTGATGCCTTGGAAAAGCAGGTTCAAATTGTGCAATTAAATCCTATGACAGATGCGAGGCAAATAGCAGACCAGAATCTTTTTATAAAAAGCCAAACAAAGAGAAAAATAGGGCTAGGCCTTTTAGGTGGTAGCGTAGGGCCACTCACTGCAGGTGCCTTGCTTTGCATTCTAGCCAGAGACGATTACCAAAAAGCCCGTGAAATAAAATCAGAATTATCTTACCCCTCCGTTGGCGGCGAAAATTTCAAGGCAAAAGTAAAAGAAAACCACAAAGCCGTTGAAAGAGGAGACACAAAAGTCATTTTTGGCTCAAGTTTAATAGGAATTTCGTTAATTTTAGCTGGAGTTGGCTTTTCGATGAGTTTTTAATTGTTCATTCCTGAAAGCTATTTCTTATTCTTTGTAACTGCGTCAAATTCTACAAGATTTTTTTTCCATTTGCCGCTTTTAAATACGGCGTAGTTTGAAATGGGAGTGCGATTTCCTTTTGCGAATTCACTTGCCGCACCCTCTATGTTACCCACAATTTCTTTTATGTATCCATTTACAACTTTATTGAAAATCCCAAGATTCATAATAGAATTCAGCACCGCACCGCTTGGCGAAACAATGGAACGAAAGTCATAAGATACAGAATCTTTGTTTATCTCTTTCAAGTCTAAAATAGCAGTTGCGGTTCCGTGCAGCTTCCACGCCAATATCTTTGTTTTTCCTCTGCCAAAAAACACATTGTGCATACCAGGTTCCCTGCCCGCGCTATCGTTTAGCAGCCAAACAAAACTGCCAAACAGATTATCGCCATTATCGCCGCTAAAGGCTTTTTTGTTTGGGGTATCGTATTTTATGGTGTATTTTGTTTTTCTATAGGCATTAACCAACTGTGCAGTGAAATCCATATTATCAAAGAGGTATATCATCATCTCTTTTGAAACTGGAAGTTTGCCGTTAAGTTTGTAAACAACTCTATATTGACGCCCCATATAGCGGTACAAATCGTAAGCTTTTGGGTTGTTTGTTTTTAACCCTCTATTTTTAAGTTCTATATAAGGAGCGCAAAATTCAGTATTGTATTTAATATCAGGATTTGGTTTTTTTTCTTCTGCGCTGCATTGCGGAAAATCGTAATTAAGGCATTGCTTAACACCAGAACACATAGCCAAATGCCCAAGATTCGGTGCTTCGGCTGCGTAGATAGTTGAGAATAAGAAGAATGCAAATATAAATGCAAATTGCATGCTCACTTACCCCCAAGCTCCGCAGAACGTTTCGCGGCTGCTTCTACCGCAGCCATAACCGTTCCCCTAAAAGCCCTATTCTCAAGTTCCTGAATTCCAGCGATTGTTGTTCCTGCCGGACTGCATACATTTGCCGTTAGTTCTCCGGGGCTTAGTTTGGAGTCTCTTAGCATTTCTACTGAGCCTTCTATTGTGGATATTGCGAGCTTCATTGCAACATCGCGAGGCAAACCAGCTTTAACGCCACCCATAGCAAGTGCTTCTGCAAATTGAAAAACAAAAGCCGGACCGCTGCCAGAAAGCCCTGTTACCGCATCAATTTGGCTTTCAAGAACTCTAACGGTATTTGCGCACGTAGAGAATAAAAATTCAACAGTTTGCAGTATGTTTTCTTCAATACCTTCTTTTACTATTGCAACCGTTCCTTTTTTCACAGTAGCGGCAATGTTTGGCATGGTGCGAACAATGTTCTTTACATTTAAAGCCGAGTGCAAAGTAGCAAGCGTTACCCCAGCCATAATGGAAACTATAATAGGGTCCTTTCCAGAGGTTTCAATTTCTTTGCGTATGGTGGGAAAAGTTTTTGCAAATACTTGCGGTTTTATGCACAAAAATACTATATCTGCTTTTGAAAAACCATCGGTTAAAGAAGGTAATCTTGCGGTTTTGCTTTTTCCTGCGGCTTTGTTTGCACTTTCATCGTTTGGCTCATAAAAAAATATGGAACTAGCAGGGTAGCCACCTTCTGGGAGGGCATTCAAAATTGCGCTACCCATATTTCCGGTGCCTATAAATAGTATGTTTTTGGCAGAAGACATAAATTTATTTACTCCTTCATAGCGGCTAAGAATGTTTCGTTATTCTTGTGGTTTTTCATTTGCTTTTGGAGTTGCTCCATAATTTCAATAGGGGTGTGGTCTTGCAAGAACCTGCGCAAAATCCAAACGTGGCGAAGCTCGGCTTCGGAAATCAAAAGCTCTTCTTTGCGCGTACCGGATTTGAATATGTCTATGGCTGGCCAAATACGTTTTTCGGCTATGCGGCGGTCTAGCACGAGTTCCATATTGCCGGTGCCTTTGAATTCTTCAAATATAACTTCGTCCATACGGCTTCCGGTTTCTATTAGAGCGGTGCCTATAATGGTTAGCGAACCTCCGAATTCGATTTTGCGGGCTGCGCCAAAAAAACGCTTTGGTCTTTGCATTGCCATGGCATCCACACCACCGGAGAGAATTTTGCCAGAATGGGGAATAACAACGTTGTTCGCTCTTGCAAAGCGGGTTATGGAATCTAAAAGTATAACCACGTCATCGCCTTGCTCAACAAGCCTTTTGGCTTTTTCCAAAACCATATCTGCAACTTGGGTGTGGCGTTCTGGCGGTTCATCAAATGTTGAAGCCAAAACTTCGCCTTTTACATTCCTGCGCATATCGGTAACTTCTTCGGGGCGCTCGTCTATCAGCAAAACCATTAATTTTATCTCTGGGTGGTTTTTGCTTATGGCATTTGCAATGTGCTGCAAAAGAACTGTTTTGCCTGTGCGTGGTGGTGCTAGTATAACTCCGCGCTGCCCTTTGCCTATGGGTGTAAATAGATTCATTATTCTGGTTGAAAGTTCGCTTGTTTCGTATTCCAAATTTATTCTCTGAAATGGATGCAAGGGAGTTAAATGCTCAAAGGCAACGCGTTTTTTGGCGTGTTCGGGTTCTTTGTAGTTTATGGTTTCTATGCAGGTTAGGGCAAAATACTTTTCTTTTTCCTTTGGAGCGCGAACCTGACCGGTTATTGTGTCGCCTGTTTTTAGTTCGTAGAATTTTATTAAAGTTGGGCTAACATAAATGTCGTCTTGACCGGATAAATAGTTGTGGTCTGAATTTCTCAAAAAGCCGTAGCCTTCGTTTATTATTTCCAAAACGCCTTCTGAATAAATGGGCATTCCTTCTTCGGTGGCGGCTTTTGCTTCTAGAATGCGGTAGATTATAGCTTGCTTGCGCATAACCTTGATATCTGGCAGGTTTAGGTCTCTGGCAAGGGCTTGAAGCTCAGGCATATTTAAGGAACGGAGTGCTGTCCATTCCTTGCGAGCTTTCTCTATGGATTCTTTGTCTATTTTTGGGATGTCTTCTGGGGAAATGTCTTCTACATAAGGGCGATATCTATTATTGTTGTTTTTGTTGCGGTTTTGATTTTGGTTTTGGTTGTTGTATCTGTTGTTATTGTTATTATTATTGTTGTTTTGGAATTGCTGTTTTCGGTTATTGTTATTATTGTTGCCGTTGTTAAAATTTCTTTGCTGCTGCTGGCGGTTTGGGTAGCCTCCTGCGTTGTTTTGGGCATCTGCTGCTTGCTCTGCATTTTGAGTAGGCATTATCGGTGGAGGGGGAATGTCTGGTACCATAACGCCTATGGGTAGCATGGTTTCTGGTGTGTGTACCGCAGAATCTGCTTGTTCGGGAGCATCGTATTCAATATCTGGCTCTGCATTGCTTGCGGTTTTATTTTTGCGTGAATTTTTAACGCCAAGGTTTTCCAGCATTTCCTTGGTTTCTATTGGAAGCTCTGCGTCTTGCGGAACTTCATCTGACAGTAATTGTTTTGAACGAGGTGCCAAAGGTAAAACTCCTTTTTTGAATTTTAGTCTAAAATATGCCTTTGCGCAAAGGGAATATGCAAGCATATTTAATTGAATTCCCTTGATTGCTGTAAATATAGAAAAAAATTAGTGCGTTGTCAAGGGGGGAACATCATAGCAAAATTCAGAGTTAATCAGTGGCTACTATATTTTTTATATTAGGCACATGGCAAAAATTTTGGAGAAAGAACAACTTTCAAGTGATGTGCATAAGTTAGTTGTTGAGGCTCCCCTTATAGCAGAAGAGAGGCTGGCGGGGCAGTTTATAATTTTGCAAACAGATTTAGAGGCAGGGGAGAGAATTCCACTAACAATAGCAGATGCAAATAAGGAAAAGGGTACAATAACTTTGATTGTTCAGGCGGTGGGCAAAACAACAATAGATTTATCGCAGTTAAATGCAGGCGATGATATTCCAGTTTTAACAGGTCCGCTTGGTTCACCCACTCATATAGAGAATTTTGGGCATGCGGTTTGCGTTTGCGGTGGCATTGGGGCTGCACCTATGTACCCTATAGCTCAGGCTCTTAAAAAAGCAGGCAACAAAGTGAGCGTTATTTTGGGAGCTAGACAAAAAAATTTGATAATTATGGAGAGCGAATTAAAAAGCGTTTGTGATGAGATGATAATTTGCACAGACGATGGCTCTTATGGGCGCAAATGCTTGGTGACAGAACCTTTAAAGGAACTCTGCGAAAATTGCAAGCCAAATTTTGTTGTGTCTATTGGCCCTCCTATAATGATGAAATTCTGCGCAGAGACAACTCGCCCTTATGGAGTTAAAACTTATGCAAGTCTCAACAGTATTATGGTTGACGGCACAGGAATGTGTGGTTGCTGCCGAGTGACAGTTGGAGGCGAGGTTAAGTTTGTGTGCATAGATGGTCCTGAATTTGATGCGCACAAGGTTGACTGGGAAAATATGATGAAAAGAATGGGAACTTACAAGCAACGCGAAGCCCTTGCAAAAGAAAGGGCGCTTGAAAAGATAAAAAATTGCAGGTGTGGGGACAAATGAATATTTATTGGCTTTTTCAAATAGTTCTGGGGCTTTTGGGTCTTAGCTTGCTTGTTTTTATACACGAGCTTGGGCATTTTTTAGCGGCTAAGTTTTGCGGAGTTAGGGTTTTGACTTTTTCAATAGGCTTTGGAACAAAGCTTTTTAAGGTGGAAAAAAACGGAACAGTTTACTGCATATCTGCCATTCCATTTGGCGGCTATGTGGCAATGGCTGGTGAAAATCCCGAGCAGGTTCGCGAAGACAGGCCAGACGATTTTCACGTGCAGCCTATATGGAAAAGAGCTTTGATAGCTTTTGCAGGCCCTGCATTCAACATAGTTTTTGCTTATGCTCTGCTAACTGGAATTTACATAATAGGTAACCCGGAGCCTGTGTCTGACAAGCTGGTGATTGGAATTGTGGAACCAGGTTCCGCAGCGGAAGAAGCTGGCATTGCAGGCGGAGACACAATTTTTACCATAGACGGAAAAAAAGCAGAGGGCTGGGAAAAATTCCGCGAGGAAATGGGTATTAGCATTTCCAGAAACATCGCTTTGGAAATTGGAACAAAAGAGGGCAGAAAAACTGTGAACATAGTTCCAAAGGAACTTAGGGATTTGGGCGTTGGCACTGCTGGCATTCACCCAAGGCACAGGGTTTTTGCAGCGACAGATCCTTTGAAAGATTCCCCAGCAGGCAAAGCTGGCATAAAGCAAAACGATACCATTTTAAGCGTGGACGGTTACACAATAGGTTACTACCAAGATATGATAGATATAATTTCTGCATCTGATGGGGGTGCTGTTGAGGTGGTGTTTTCAAGAGAGCAAAAAGACGGAAAAGTAGATACCTTGAGCGCATCTATAAACCCGCTTTGGAACGAGGAAGCAGAACGTTATTTGATTGGAATTCAAATGGGGCTTGCCCAATTTGATGAGTTGCAGGTGGTTCACAAGCCTCTGGGAGAAGCTCTTGCTATGGCGGCAAAGAAAAGCATAAGCATGGGAACCAGCGTGTTTCGCTACATTCATCGCATTGCAATAGGAGAGGTTAAGTTGAGGGCTATGAGCGGACCTGTTGGCATTGTGCAGGTTATAGGTTTGGTTTGGCTTGAGAATTTGCAAAAGGCTGTATTTTTGCTCGCTCTTATAAGCATAAATTTAGGCGTTATGAATTTGCTGCCCCTTGCCATAACAGATGGCGGTCTTCTTTTGTTTTTGCTCATTGAAAAAATAAGAGGCAAACCGCTTTCTCAAAAGAACCAAGCTCGCATTCAGCAAGTGGCAACCTCATTTTTCATAGCCCTATTCTTTTATATAACATTCGTGGATTTGAGCAGAGGCTCAATGTTAATGAAGTAACTTGCATAGCACGGCTTTTTGCGCGTGCAGGCGGTTTTCCGCTTCTTCGTAGCTCAAATTAATCTGCATGTTTTCCATAACGCTGTCTGTTATTTCTTCGCCCCTGTGCGCAGGCAGGCAATGCGTTACCTTGCAGTGCTTAGGTGCGAGTGCAAGCAACTCATCGTTGATTTGAAAAGGCAAAAAATGTTCTCTCTTTGATTTTTTTTGGTCTTCTTGCCCCATACTAACCCACACATCACTGTAAAGAATATCCGCATCTTTAACGGCTTCTTTTGGGTCGTTGAAAGTTCTGTATTTTGTACCCATTTTTTCAAATATGGGCGAACAGACGTTTATCACTTCTTTTTTTAGTTCATAGCCTTTGGGGCAGGCAAGGGTAAAATTCATTCCCAATTTGGCGCATAAATTCATAACGGAATTTGCAACATTATTCCCGTCTCCTATAAAGGCAACGGTTTTTCCTTTTAAATCATCGCCAAAATGTTCTACGCACGTTTGCCCAAAAGCCAATGCTTGGCAAGGGTGAGAATCGTCTGTTAGGGCATTTATAACGGGAATATTTCCGTATTCGGCAAGCTGCTCCACCAGGCTTTGCTCAAAGCAACGCACCACAAGCCCGTCCACCCAGCGCGACAAGCATCTTGCCACGTCTTTAACGTCTTCTCTTTTGCCAATGCTATCTGGGTTTAGGAACACCGGCATTCCACCGAGCTGAAAAATTCCCACCTGAAATGTCACGATAGTTCTAAGTGAGTTTTTTTCAAAGAACATTCCTATGGTTTTACCCTTTAAACGCTCCGAATAAGTGCCATTTCTAACCTCATTCTTTAACCGAATAGCTATACCTATGGTTTCTAGAACACAATTAGTGTCCCAGTCGCGTAGGCAAAGCAAATGTTTTGAACGGTTCATATATATTATTCCACGAAAAAAAACAAATAATATAGAAAAAATTTTTGTGCCTGTCCAAAAGCTTTGCCAAAAAAACAGGCATTGTTAGAAAATTTTTAATGTCCGTAGGACAGCCCGAAGGGCGAACCCTGCCCACGAAGTGAAAATGGCAGGGTGAGTAAAATATCAAAACCACCCCCAAAACGCACGGGGTTTCGCCTTAGTCCTGTATGCAGCGAACACTTAGCGATTGATTCGAACCGCCGCTTTTCCAGTATGCGTATCCGGAGCGGTGTTGTATGGATCGTTGGTAGGCATACCTGCTAGAAGACCACCAATAGGCACCGAAATCGGCGAAACTGCCATCCGAATTGCCTAAACCGCCCGGCAGAGCCGAAAAACCATACTTGTCTTCACCGTTGCCTGATTTTCCATCTTCGCTCTTCCAGCCACTCTTAGCCTTCAAAAATTTACCTGCCGTTTTGCTCATATATGGTCTTTTTGTGCCGCTTGTGCCGTCCGCAAAACGATACAACTTGTCCCATTCCGCATTGCTCGGCAAATGCCAACCATCTGGACAAACCTTCATAGCCGTTTCCCAATTATACATCCTGCCGTATTTTTTGCAGTTAGCTTGTATTTCTGCCTTTGATAATGTTATATCATCCTTTTTGGTTTTCGAGTTAAAGATTTTACCACCTTCTCCAAAACATTTAGAACCCTCTGCCTCATAATTCAAATTCTCTGACATCCAAGTCTGTTCGCAGATTTTTACGGTTTTGTATTCTTTGCCGTCTCGTGCATCTGTGAATGTGCCTTTTTGCTGGTCATTCGCTGGGCAGGCAGGGGGTATAATTTTCTGTGGTTGTGTGTTGGTCTGCAAGCAACGGACACTATACAGGTCTTTATCAGGGGGCCCGTCGAAAAGTACGATTACATCGTTGTAGTCGTAGTTCATATAATTTCTGTGGATGTATAGGCTAGGGTAGTAAATTGAAGAAGTCCACCAGTGGCCTCTGTCGCCAATATCTCTGGAATGGCCTCTCAAACTGTTACGGCCGCCCGGCAGGGCAGAGAAGCCATATCTGTCCTCGCCGTTGCCAGATTTTATTTCGCCTTTGTCGTCGTAATCTTCGTAATCATTCCAGCCACTCGTAGTCTTCAAAAATTTGCCTACAATTTTTTTATCATAATTGTTATGCGCATCATCATCCGTATAACTTGTTGTGTCTGCATATCTGAACAAAATATCCCATTCATCAGGAGACGGCAAATTCCAACCTTTGGGGCAAACCTTTTTAGCCGTTTCGAAGTCATAAAGACTGCCGTACTTTTCACAATTAGCTTGTATTTCTGCGTCTGATAATTCAATTTCATCGCTTTCAATAAACTTATAGATTATTCTGCCTTCTCCATAACATTTGCTACCTTTCACTTTGTAATTTAAATTCTCCGCCATCCAAACCTGCTCACCTATTTTTACTGTTTTGTATGTTTTGCCGTCTCGCGTATCGGTGAATGTGCCTTTTTGCTGGGCGAAGAGGGCGGTACAAAGCAGGGTGCAGGATATGGTGAGTGTGAGTTTGGGCATAAGCATCTTATAGATTAAAATAGAATTTCTACTATATTTACTATATTTCAAAAATATGATATTCAGGTTGTTGAAATACCTCCTTTTCATTCCAATTAGCCTTTTTGCCCTTGAAATACAGCGCGATGCCGCAAATGCTTTTATTTTCACAGATGGTGTTGCAGGTTTAAGACAAGGACCTTGCCTTGGCACACCGGAAAACGCAAATTACTTTGGCAGTGCAGAGGCTCCGGGCATTCCTTTTAGAACTTATATAATAGCATTACCCTCTTCACTCCCACCAAGCATCAGTTTGGAAAACATAAAAAGCGAAACTTTGAACGGTAAGCCCTGCGGCGTGGAACAAAATCCGCGTTCTTTGCAAGTTGGCGTGCCTTACCTCAAAGATAATTTATGGCGGGTTAAAATTAATGTGCCTCTTGTGTATTCCAATGGAGCTTCGTGGAATTTGCGGAGAAAGTTCAAAGTGTTGATGAGTTTTAACGAGGGACCAAAAGGTTTTTCCGCTCCCAAAAGAGCTTTGGCATACGTGGAAAATAAAACCGCTGCCACAAAATTTGGAATAAAGCAGGCAAGTACATTGCGTGCTATGCAAAAAACCTCTGCGGCAAGTATGGAAGGCATAGACTGGATTGCAAGAATTGGAATTGGAAGCAAAGAATTAACAGAAATTGCAGACGGAATGCACGCGCTTTCTTTTGATGATTTAAGGACTATTGCTGGAAGTGATATAGACGGAATACCCATTTCTAACCTGAGGCTATTCAGTGCCTCGCCAGATACTTTGACAGAAATGCTAGGCGAGGAGATTTTTCCAAATGCAGAGGAAATTCCAATTTTGGCAAAAGATAAAAATGCAAATGGAATTTTTGACAAAGGAGATTCAATAATATTTTTTGGCTATGGAACCGCGCTTTGGAAAAAGAGCAATTCTTTGAAAGGCATGGATTATTATTTTTCGCATTCACCATATAGTTTTTATCAATATTTTTATTTAGGTGCTGGCGGCAAAGGAAAAAACCTAAACAAAATAACAAAAAACATAAATGGCACCGATACCATAAACTGGAAAAAATATGCAAGGTCAGAAAAAGATTTGATTTTGCGAGACCATTATTTTGCAAACGATGCTAATGCCATAGAAGAAAATACAGGAAAGGAATGGTTTTGGAAATGGTGTGCAAGAGATTCTACGATTACGGTTGAACCTTATGATTTTCAAAATGTCAGAAAACTCACCGGATTGCGTGGAGATTCCCTGTGGATAGGCGTATCTTTTTTCCCAAGGCGTTCCACATCATATAACGAATCATATTCTTCTTTTAATTGGAAAAAAAGAATGGAAGGCATAAGGTTCAACTTTTATTTTCAGGGCAGGGAACAAAGAAATATAATTGATACCATTGAGGGAGGTTCTTTTGTGTTTGCAAGCAATGGAGCGCAACAAAACGATAATTTATACAAATTGGAAATTTCAAGTTCTGGGCAACCGGATAGATTTGACGGTTTGTCAATAGCGTATAGATATAATATAAGTGCAAGCGGTGGCGATGAATGGCTGTTTCCTGGAAATGCTAGAGGAGCAGTGAAAATTCCAGTTCCTGCAAATATGCAGCTTGTTAAAACAAAAAATTCCATTCCCATAGAAATATTGGAGAGAGCAAGCAATGGTTATGCAAACGATACAATACCGAGTGACGGCGACATAAAATATTTTTTGTTCAGGGAAAACATATATAAAAAACCAGCTTTTGTTGAGGCCATTCCAAAAAGGGCAAGTTCTGTTTCTGAGCCTTTGAAAATTTCTGGGGCAACAGAGTATTTAATTTTAACTTCAGAAAAATTACAAAACAGTGCAATTACGTTAAAACAATTCAGAGAAAGTGGCGAAGCCATAACCAAATTTAATACTGCTGTGGTTTTGACAGAAGATATTTACAGAAACCACGGCGCAAAATTTTCGCCTGTTGCAATAAGGGATTATATCAGATATGCAAAAAATAATTGCCCTAATTTGAAATACGTTTTGCTCGCAGGGGGTGGCAATTACGATTACAGAAAAATAAGACAAAATTCAAGAGATAATTTAATTCCGCCTTACGAGGCAGAAGACACTTCCACAGACGATTTCTTTGCTGTTTTGGATTCTGGCGAGGCAATAAGATTTGGAAAATATGAGCTCAGTTTAGCTATTGGCAGGCTTCCTGTTTTGAATACGGTTGAATTTGACAATTATATTCAAAAGGCAAAGGATTATGAAAAAATTTCCATTATGGATAATGGAATTTGGCGAAACACAGTTATACTGAACGCAGACGATGCTACACAGGCACAAAAGCTAGACCACACTCACCATACACAACAGATGGAAAATACCGCTTTGCTTGTGGACTCACTACTACAAGATCAAAATTTTGCAATAGACTGGAGAAAAATATCGCTCCTCCAATACGATCTTGAAGGTGGCACAAAAAAACCGGGTGCCACAAAAGAATTATTGCTCCGCTTAAATCAAGGTGCCTTGTTCACATTTTATTACGGGCACGGAAATGCCGTTCAGTGGGCAGACGAAGACTTGCTCAACTCGTCTTCTTTAAGCAATATATTCAACGAGAAGAAATACACCATTTTAGGTTCTTTTTCTTGCCTAGTAGCCCGTTTTGACGATGCTGCACAAATTAGTTTTTCGGAAGTTTATGTAAATACAAAGTCCAAGGGCGCAATAGCTGCGATAGGTTCTCTTAGAGAGAGCTATGCAAGCCACAATGTGGACTTAGCTACAAAAATTTTAAAATTTTCCATGATAACTCCAGATGCTCTTTTAGGCGAAGCTATTTTAAAAGCAAAACGAAGTTCGTCTTATGATTTCAGTTCGCAGAGATACAACAATGAGAAATACGCGCTTTTGGGAGAACCTGTTTTGAGTATGCCAAAGCAAGAAATCAATTTAAAGTTAGATTCCACTCCAGATTCAATCCAAGCTTTGCAAAAATTGAAAATCTCTGGCACTGCTTCTGTGCAAAGCGGCAAAGTGCGCTTGCAAATTTTGGAGGGCGAAAAATATCGCTATTTGGAGCAAAAGAATTGCAAAGACAATTTTGGGGGTGATTTTCGCTGTTCTGCAAATATAAAAATACCGGGGAATCCAATTTACTCCGAGGAAGTGCAAATAGAAAACAAAAAATTTTCAACGGAATTTGTAACTCCGCGCAAATTATCTCTTGGCGATACTAATGCTCAGATAAGGCTTTGGGCGTACAAAGCGGGAGCTGCCGAAATAGGAAGAATGGTAGAGAAAGGCATTTCTTTGTCAGGAACTTCATCTTATGCGGATTCCATTAAAGACCATTCTCCGCCGAGCATAAAAATTTACCCTTGCATGCGTTTTGGAAACACAAATCAGTATGCAGAAAATGCGCAGGTTAGTTTGGAAATTCCAGCTTGTTTGGATGTGGTTATAGAGGATTCTACAGGCATAGATTACAGAGAAGAGGCAGATGAAGGAATTTCTTTTGAACTAAGCCCTGTAGCAAGTCCCTGGCACCCTTGGTCTTTTTCGGAGCAAACGGGCAAACGCGCGGTTGCCCGTGTTAATTTTGGTTTGTCTTATGACCCCGGAAATTATGTTTTCAAGGTTCGTGCGCAAGATATTTTGGGAAGCGTTGCTTTGCGTTCAATAAGGCTCTCGCTGGGCAAGGAAAATAGAGATGGTTTGGCAGATGTTTTTAACGCTCCAAATCCCATGAAGAAAAACGGAACGACATTTTATTTCAAAGATTTGTCAGGATTGGATAGGAAAAGCAGTGTTAGCATAAAAATTTTTGACCAAAACGGAAAACTGGTTAAAGTTATGAATAATGTGATTTCTGGGGAGCCTTCTGCTTATTGGGATGGCAGGGACTCAAGGGGGCGGCTTTTGGCAAACGGGCTTTATCATTATGTTGTTCTGAACACTGTTTCTTCATTAGAAGGTGGTGGCCAGAAAAAGGTTTTTGAAAAGAAGCAAAAGCTGGTTATTTCGAGGTAAATTTTTTCTATATTTATCCCTAATATGACCAATATAGGGAAAACAACATTTAACACTAGAGCTTGCACCGCAAGCTCTATGAATGTTTTTGTTTCTGCACCCCCCCCCCCCCCCTACACTAATTCCCCTTCAACAAAGGAGTTCACTATGAAAACCAACCGTTTTCTATCGGCGGCTATATTCGCATTAGCCTTGGCATTCACATTTTCCTGCTCTGGCGGCGATGACGAGGGCGGCGGCAGTGGCAATAACCAAAGCGGTGGAGGCGGTTCTTGTAGCATAAGCAGCGGTGAAACCGTTACAATCGGCAGTCAAACTTGGATGTCGAAGAATTTGAACTGCAATGTTTCGGGCAGCGTATGCTATGGCAATGACCCAGCCAACTGTGCGATATACGGCAGGCTTTTTAACTGGGAAGCAGCAAAGAAAGCTTGTTCTGGCGGTTGGCATTTGCCCAGCGATGCCGAATGGGAAGAGCTGATGACGGCGGTTGGAGGATCATCTACCGCAGGGACTAAATTGAAGGCTACGAGCGGCTGGAAAAATAGGAAAGGAGAACTTGGCAACGGAACGGACGACTTTGGCTTTTCTGCCCTGCCTGGCGGCTTAGGCTGGGGCTACGGCTCTCTTAACGGCAGGTTCGACGAATCTGTCGGCAGCAGCGGCTATTGGTGGAGTGCTACGGAGCTTAAAGATTCCGAGGCTTCCTACCACCACATGCACTCTGACAACGCGCATGTGAATAGTATCAGCAACGGCGTTAAGGCCAATTTTCTTTCAGTGCGTTGCGTGCAAGACTAAGCACGTTTTTTGCAACCCCAATGTATGCAAACGTTATTTTACGCATTGGGTTGTGGTGCCGAATCGGAGTTCAGACAGAAATTTGTTTGAGGAGGTGATTCTCAATGTCGGCAGCAGTATAGCCTTTCTTTATGAGTTCTAGAATTTCGTTACGATTTTCCTCGCGACCTTCATCACGACCATCTTCGCGAGCCTCTCTCTGCCAAACCCGCTTGGCATCATCCCAATTCCATCCACTAAGCAACATATTATGCACCTCCGAACCGTGTTCCTTCAAAAAGTCTTTAAGCACATTCTGGCGTATGCAGTCGCCAATGGCTTGCTTTATAGCACTGTCCCTATCCATTGACTTAACATACTCCTTCACTAAATATATAAAAATTTCGTAACCCTTCAGCTTTTCGCTACGCTTTGCAAATTCCTCGTTCCTGCCCTTATTTATGTTATAAACGTTTACCACAAGTTCAAGATTGGCAAGGCTTTCAGGTAGTGGCTCGCTGAACATATCGGAAAGTTTCAAAACTTGCTTGTCGGGACATTCATCGTCTCCGTTGTAAAGCACTATGAATTCTGGGTTCGGAATAGTTATTTTTTTCGTGCCGTAGAGATTATCTTCGCTAACTATTTTCTCGTAAACCCTTGAAATATAAATAAGCATTCTTAGTGGCATATTCGGATTCATCGATGATTGGTGCTCTATCATCACCACAAACTTGCCTTCTATAACAAAAGAGATGTCATTTATTTGTTCCATAAACAAGACATCTTCAAGCGTGGTTATCCAAACATCGGTATCGTTGCCGTAATTGGTGTTCTCTATTGCGTTGTACAATTCCAAAAGATTGTTTTTCTCGCTGAAAAGCAGCGTGAAAACGCTATCTTTGTATTTGCGGTTGGTTTTAGCCTCAGTCATAGAATTTCTCCATTTTTTTCTTTCTAATTACTTAGACGTAAGAAAACGGAAAAAAATCCAAAAAAAGTGAAAAAATCTAAAAAAAGTGAATTTTGCCTGTATTTTTTTAGAAAAAAGCCATAAGCCTCCCATTGAGGCTCTTTTTATTCAAATAGAGCCTCTGGAGCAAGCTCTACCTGGAATTTTTTTCTATATTCATACTACGTTTACAAAAGAGGTGTAAAAATGATCAAAAAAATCGACCATATAGCCATAGCGGTTCCTTCTATAGAAGAAGCCCGTTCCTATTATGAGAATATACTTGGTCTAAAATTAGACCACGTAGAAGAAGTTGCTGAACAAAAGGTTAAAACGGCATTTTTTGACGTTGGCGGCGTTTGGATTGAACTTTTGGAGCCTACATCCCCAGATTCCACCGTTGCTAAATTCATTGAAAACAACAAAGGCAAGGGCGGTTTGCACCACATAGCATACGAAAGCAGCGATGTAGCGGCAGAGTTAACTGCTGCCGAGTCTAAGGGAGTGGCTCTTTTGGATAAAACTCCTCGCAAGGGCGCAGGCAATATGAACATAGGCTTTTTGCATCCAAAATCAACAGGCGGAGCCTTAACGGAGTTTTGCACACCAGCTTAGGAACATAATATGCCAATAAAACCAGAACTTATAGAAGAATTAAATGCCAGACGTGCCGAAGCAAAGCTCGGCGGTGGCGCAGACAAAATCGCAAAACGGCACGAAAAAGGTCAGCTGTCTGCACGTGAGCGCGTGGAAAATCTCTGCGATCATAGCTCATTCCAAGAAGTTGGAATGCACGTGGATCAGGCAAAGCCTGTGGCAAAAAGATTACCAGGCGATGGTGTTATAACCGGAGTGGGCAATGTGGATGGTCGTCCTGTTGCGGTGTTCAGCCAAGATTTCACGGTTAGCGGAGGCAGCCTTTCTCAAATGCACGCTCAAAAAATTTGCGACATTCAAGATCAGGCTTGCGAACTAGGTTTTCCCATAATAGGCATAAACGATTCTGGTGGAGCGAGAATTCAAGAAGGTATATGGGGGCTGAGTGGCTACGGGCAGGTATTTTACCGCAATGTTCAGGCATCTGGCCTTGTTCCTCAAATTTCAATTATAGCAGGTCCTTGCGCCGGCGGAGCGGCATATAGCCCCGCTTTAACAGATTTTTTAATTCAAACTCGCAAAAATGCAGAAATGTATATATGCGGTCCAAGCGTTATTAAAGCAGCCACAGGTCAAGAAGCTCCAGTTGAGCAATTCGGCACAGCTGAGGCTCACGCAAGCGTTAGTGGAAACATCCATTTTATTGCCGAAGACGATAAAGATGCAATAGCCATAACAAAAAAATTGCTCAGCTTTTTGCCTTCAAACAACCTGCAAGACCCTCCGCATAACATACCAGCTACAATATCCGAAACCAAAAACCCTAGCCTCAACGAGCTTGTACCTGTGGACTCCAAATCTGGCTTTGATGTGTATAAGGTTATAGAAGCCATAACAGACAAAGGACAGTGGTTAGAAGTTCAAAGAGAGTTTGCAAAAAACATAGTAGTTGGTTTTGCCAGAATAGAAGGCATGGTTGTTGGCATAATAGCAAACCAGCCCGCTGTAAAAGCCGGTTGCCTAGATATAGACAGCTCCGACAAAGGTGCTAGGTTCATACGTTTTTGCAATGCCTTTAACATTCCGGTTGTGAATTTGGTTGATGTTCCGGGCTTTATGCCTGGTCTTGCTCAAGAGAGAGGCGGCATAATAAGGCACGGAGCAAAAATGCTTTTTGCTTATGCAGCTTGCACAGTTCCAAAAGTCACAGTTATTATGCGCAAGGCTTATGGCGGTTCTTACCTTGCAATGTGCTCAAAAGATATGGGCGCAGATTTTGTTTACGCTTGGCCCTGCGCAGAAATTGCGGTTATGGGCGCAGAGGGAGCAATTCCCGTTGTGTATAAAAAAGAAATAGATGCGGCAAAAGAAGCTGGCGGCGAAGCAGCAGCCAAAGCCAAAAAAGCAGAGCTTATTGAAAAATACCGCACCAAATTCGCAAGCCCTTGGCAGGCTGCCGAAACCAATATGCTAACAGATGTTATAGAGCCTTCGGAAACCAGAAACCACATAGCACTCGCTTTGCGCTTTTCAATTACCAAACGCTCTACACGCCCACCTAAAAAACACGGACTTATACCCTTATGAACCCAGAAGCACAAAATGAAGTTGATTCAGCCGCCGCAGAAGCACCCGCAGTGCCTGCAAACGTTCAGCCTATGCCAATGCCAACCGTTCAGCAAGTTGGGCTTGGTAGCGTTTTAGATGTAAAAGACAAAGACGGCAAAGTTATTGGGCATTACCAATGGGCAACCCATAAAGACGGCAAAATGGACTCGCTGGTTGTTGTCAAGGTTTTGAAATCCGAAGATGGAACTGAACAGGTTCTTTACAAAACCTACACTGAATCTGCTATAGCAAAAAAGGTTATGGAAGATGCAGTTGGCAGTGTTGGAGTTCAAGAAAACCTCTCAAAGGTAAGGCTTGGCGAAACATATAAAGCGCACAATGGTGATATTTCAACTTACGGCATTAAAGAATTGCTCAGTTTTCAGTCGCTTGGCTTTATACTTGTGCTTTGCGTTTTGGCTGGCTTGTGGGCTGTGATTAGCGTGGTTAGCTATATTGTAAAGGCTTTTGGATTTGCAGAACAGGCAAATCCCTCCCAGTCCAAACCAGCAGCAGTTTCTGCATCTGGAGCAAAAACAATTCATCCGGGCATGAGTGATGAGAAATTTATCGCCATAATAAGCGCGGCAGCGGCACATGCCTTTGGCGGTGCGCAAGTTAGCGTTGTGAAATTCAAACCTCTTAACACAATGGATTGGACTTGGGCTATTCAAGGCAGAGTCTCGCTCCACACACACAAAGTTTAACCCAGGGAAAAAACTATGAAAACACTCCGCATCACTTTAGAAGGCAAAACATACGATGTTGCCGTTGAAGTTCTTGGCGAAAATGCCAGCGCACCCGCACCAGTTGCATCTGCCCCTGCGCAAGCGGCAGCTCCTGTTGCAGCACCGCCACCACAAGCACCTGTTGCTCCGGCACCCGCAGGCGCTGGTTCCGTGCTTAGCCCAATGGCTGGGCAAGTTATGAAAATAAAGGTTGCCGTTGGTGCTACTGTTAGCCAAAATCAAGAGGTAATAGTTTTGGAAGCCATGAAAATGGAAACTCCAATATATGCTCCTGCCGCAGGCACGGTTAAAGCGATAAGCGTTAAAGAAGGCGAAGCTGTTGCAGAAGGGCAGGCTTTGCTAACAATAGGTTAAGAGGTTTTTATGGCATCAGCTTTTGATGGTAATGCGCTTGATAATTATACAATCACCATAAATTTAATTTCTGGTGAAAAAATTAAGTTTTATTTTAAAGCAGATGTGGCAAAAGCCAAAGATGAGTATGTTCGCTTGTGCAGAAAATTGGAATCTGAGCAAAAGTTTATATCCATAATGAAATATGGCAAATTCATGTTTATTTCAACCAAGCACGTTGAGCTTGTGGTTTTGGATAATCCCAGCAAAATAGATTCTGGTGCGCAGAGCAAAGTGATAGAAAACGGATAATTGGAACAAAGAGGATATAATGGAAACAATCAAAGATATGGTAGCCAACATGGGTTTTAGTTCAATAACTAGCTCAATGTTGATTATGTGGGTAGTTGCAAGCGTGCTTTTGTACCTTGGCATTAGAAAGCAGTTTGAGCCTTTGCTGCTTGTGCCTATAGCTTTTGGCTCTCTTTTAACAAATTTGCCAACTCGTCTTTTTTACGATGGCGGTTGGAACGTTCAGGGAATGTTTGTTCCCGTTGAAGGTCTTTACTACTTCATTAGCCAAGGTGTTCAGCTTGAGCTGTTCCCGCCCATTATATTCTTAGGTGTTGGTGCTTTGACAGATTTTGGTCCTTTGATTGCCAACCCGCGCACTTTGCTTTTGGGCGGTGCCGCGCAGCTTGGAGTTCTTTTCACAGCTTTTGTTGCCGTTGTAACCGGAGTGTTTACCCTTGGCGAAGCAGCGAGCATTGGCATTATCGGTGGAGCAGATGGTCCAACTTCCATATTCCTCTCCAACAAATTGGCTAAACATTTGCTTGGCCCCATTGCAGTTGCAGCATATACTTATATGGCTTTGGTTCCATTGATTCAGCCACCAATTATGAGACTCTTCACCACCGATCACGAGCGCAAAATAAGGATGAAATCCCTGCGTTCCGTTAGCCGCTTGGAGAGAATAGTATTTGCCATGGTTGTTATGGTAGCTTGCATAATAATCGTTCCAGATGTATCTGCTCTTATAGCTATGCTTATGCTTGGCAACTTGCTAAGGGAATGCGGTGTTACGGATAGGCTTGTCAAGGCTTCGCAAAACGAAATAATAAACGTTGTAACAATTTTCCTTGGAACCTCTGTGGGTATGACCATGCAGGCAGATTTATTTTTGCGCCCAACAACCATTATGATTATAGCTTTAGGTGTTGTGGCTTTTGGTGTTAGCACAGCAGGTGGCTTGTTATTTGCCAAACTTATGAATGTTCTTTCTCCAAACAATCCGGTCAATCCTTTAATAGGTTCGGCAGGAGTTAGCGCGGTTCCAATGGCTGCTCGCGTTAGCCAAACAGTTGGCGCAAAGTACGACCCTCAGAACTTCCTTTTAATGCACGCAATGGGACCAAATGTGGCAGGTGTTATTGGCACTGCTGTTGCTGCGGGGTACTTTATCAGTAAACTGGGGTAGCAATGGATTTAACACCCTTAGATATTCGTAATCAAAAATTCGGCAAAAAAGTAAATGGCTTTGACCCAGCTGAGGTTCAAGCCTTTTTAAATCAGGTTGCAACTACTTTTGAAGGCTTGCTAGACGAAAGAGCAGATTTGCTAAAAACAATAAACAACGATAAAAAAAATCTTGATGAGTTTCGCCAGATAGAAAAAAATCTAAGCGATGCAGCGGTATTGATGTCAAGAGCCTTAGACGATGTGAAAACGAGGGCGAATAAAGAAGCAGACGTGATAATTGCCGAGGCAAAGTCAAAAGCGGAACAAGAAACCGCCACGATAAAAAACCAAGCGATGGATTTGCGCAGGGAAATTGATAGTTTAAGGCAACTCAGAACAAACTATTTTGCAAGGCTCAGAAGTTTAATGAGAGCGCAAGAAGACATGTTGAGCGATATGGAAAAAGAAGACAGCGAGCGAAGATAATTATGCTCCGTTTTTTTGTTTTTGCTATTGCTTTGGCTTTATTTGCCTGCGCTTCAAATCCACCGACTAAAAAAGAACGAACTTCGTCTCCCGAAAGCCGTGCCCAGGCAGCAGAGAATCATTTTGAACCTCAAGAAATTGCTGGCGAAGAAGGGGAGCAAGATGCTTCTTGGGGCCTCAGTTCAGATACTACAGAGATAAAAGTTGGAAAAGCGACAGTAAAAGAATTTTCCTCTACGGAGCTTGGAATAAAGTGGAGCACTAAAGACACTCTTTGGCATAGCTGGGAAATAAATCCAGATATAGAATTAACTCTTGTGAACGCAACCGAAGAACTTGGATTTTTTATTTATGGCGCATTGATAGATATGAATTTTTTGAGTGCAGAAGATGTGTTCAATGCAATGCTTATGCGCCACGGCATTGTGCCCGGCCAAGAAAATTTGAACATTAAAAAGAGCAATAATAATGGCGAGCTTGTTTGGGATTTTGATATTGTTTTTGTTGCAAATAAGTTTGATTTCAATTACAAAGGAAAATTCTTTTTTGGCAAAGGTCGTGCTGTTATGGCAATCTCTTGGACACAGGGAGTTTTATACAACAAGTTCAAAGGTGAAATGGAACGCGCATTAAATGGGCTTAAACTTGAAAAATCTTTTGACAAAAACGGGAATACAAAGATAAACAGATTTAGCGCAAGGATTGTAAACCAAATTGGGCTTTTGCGTTTGGTAGAGGATAAACCCATAGAGGCTCTGAGTTATTTTGAGCGAGCAAATACTATGGATTTAAACGATACCCTGTACTTAATGAATTGCGGTTTTGTTTACCAATTAAAAAATTTATATGGTCCAGGAATTGCACACTTTGAATCGCAAATGAATTTGGTAAATAGAAGCGGAAAACTTCTATTTATTTTAAGTGCCTTGCACAAGTCTCTTTACAATTTCAAAAAAACAAAAGAGTATTCCGAACTTGCACTTAAAAAAATGCCCTACGATGAAGAAGCAACGGTAAATTTGAGCGATGCTTTGTGGGGGCTTGGGCAAAGGGCATATTCTTTGGAAGTTGCTCAGACTCTCTACGAAAAGCGACCAACAGAGAGGATTGGAATTTATGTTGCAAAAACTCTTATGGGCTTGAATCGCTACAGCGAAGCAGCGGATTTGCTTTTGGATGTGAAAAAAATGTTTGGATCAAGTTCAAAACTCGCTATGGTTTATACCGAAGTTCTCTTGTTTTTGAACCGCAACGAAGAAGCGCTTTCAGTGAGCGAAGAAGCCCTGCTTAAAGACAAGAAAAATGCGGATTTGCTCATTGCCAAAGGGAAAAGCCTTTTTTATTTGAGGAGCTACAAAGCAGCAGAGCAAACTTTTAACCAAGCACTTGCCTTAAAAAGCGAAAGCGAAGATGCAAAAAGCTATCTCTCTGCAACAAAGGCATTTTTGGGCAAGGCAGATATAAAAGCAATTCAAAAAGCCATTGACCCTGTGGGACAAAAACCCGCAGACATAAAAAAAATGGTTTTGGATTTTTTAGTAACAGAAAACTATCCAATTGTTGCGCATTATTTGCAAGAGAGCGTAAAGGCAGGCACAGGGCAGCCTTGGGTTAGCACAGAGCAAAGATTATTGCAAGTGATGAATGCAAGCGGTGTTCAGTTGCTCGGTGAATTGACAATAGACTTTTTGCCTGGCGTGGATAGAGTTTATGTGAATGCTCTTGATGTTTATGATTCCACCTTTAAATTGAAATATTCTTGGAACCCAAAAAATGCTTATATAACTTATTCAACCGAAAATGCCCACAATAACGAAGCACAAACGGCTCATTTACCTCTGCAACTTTCGCCAAAGGATTTTGTTTACTATATGGCAAGCCGCACAGCGATAAAGGCAGTTGGTTCTGTTCCATATACTCACTATAAATTCAGCAGGGAATATCCTGTTGGAAAAAGCATTTTCAAGGTTTATGCAGACACAACAAAAATTTTATTTGATGAATATGGCGATATTCAGAGAACCGGATTTTCTGGCGGAATAGAATGGAAACAGGATAACCCCGTTGTTATACACAAGGAACCCTATATGCCAGCATATAAGGATTTTGGTAGCGGTGTTGTGCTTGCCGCTAAGGTTTTGTGGAAGGATGAGGGCGAGAGGTATGCCAATTTAATTCAGCATCAGTATAAAAATTCCGTTCCAGTTAGAGAACAGGCTTTTGAAGTTGCTGGAACAAAAAACAAATTAAATGCCATTTACGCAATTTCCGACTGGGTTAGAACACACATAAAATACAGCAAAAGGGGATTTGGTGGTCATTCTCTAATTCCAAAACCAGCACTTACAACCCTTAAAGAAAAACAGGGCGACTGCAAAGACCAAAGTTTACTGCTTCAGGAAATGTTAGCCACCATTGGTGTTAAAAGCCATTTGGCTTTGATACATTTAGAAGAAGCCGGAAGCGAGGCACTTTCTTCCATTCAGCAATTCAACCACGAAATTTTATATGTGCCAGCAACGAAAGAATATCCCGAACTTTGGATAGACCCAAGCGACAAAGTTAGCAACCGCCGCCCAATACCGCTGGATTTAGAGGGCAGGGTAGCACTTGTGATAAAAGGAGATTCCAGCTATTCCACGCTCACTCCTGTTTTGGAAATAAACCAAGAGCACGAAGCCTTTATGTTTCACCGCTTGCGCATAGATGAAAAGGGCGTTGGGCATTTCAGGGATAGCCTTATTTTTACGGGTAAGTTTGCCAGCGCAATTAGAAACGAGCTTTTGCAAAGAGATCAAAAAGAGCAGAGTGATTATATTTCAAAATGGATTTCGCAAAGCTTGGAATCTTCGGAACTCGTAGCTTTTATGCCGCAAAATGTGGAAGATTTTTCCAAACCGCTAAAATTAACCATTGTGTATAATTCCCCGCAATTCAGCCCCTACCCCGCATTATGGGAAAGCTCTTTGATGCGTCTTCCGGCTGTAAAGGAGCGTTATCACCCAATAAGAATTCCTCACGAGACAAAATTTCACTACTCGCTTTCTGTGTCTTCTCAAAAGGGCAAACTTTCTCTTGAAATGAAAAATGAAAAACCAAAAAATATGTTTGTGGAAATGAAAATTTTAGACAACGGCAAAAAATGTTCTTCCAATACCTGCAACTTAAATCTAGAATGGCGAACAGACGCCGTCTTTGCCGACCCAAGCGAATACGAATCTGTTAGGCAAGAGTGGGAAGCCGCGCTCCGGCTCGCGAAGCCAAAAATTAAGGTGGAATAGCTATTTTATGCATTGCACCGCGTTTGGTGCAAATATAAGAGGAAACATCAACTGCTAGTTTATGTGCTTCCCTTATGCTTTTCCCTTTAAGCAAAGCACCTGCAAACGAACCGGCAAAAGAATCTCCTGCTCCAACAGTATCTATGGCATTTACTTTTGGCGTGTCTAAATACGAGGTTTCGTCATTTGTGAACACATAACTGCCAATGCTGCCTTTTGTTTCAATAACAATATTCAGGTTATATTCTTTCAATAAATGCAAGCATATTTCTTGTTCGTTTTTTTTCTCAAGTTCAAATAAACGAGCTACCTCAATAACCTCTTCTTCATTTATTTTCAAAATGTTGCTAATCATAAGCGATTCGTGTATTATTTTTTTGCTGTAAAAATTCTGTCTTAAATTTATATCAAAAATTTTGAGCGCATTTTTAGGAACAAGCTCCAAAAAACTGCGAATAGTTTTGCGCGATGTTTCATTTCGTTGTGCGAGCGTACCAAAGCAAACAGCGGAAGAGTTCTGTGCTAGCTCTTTTGTTCGCTCCGTGAAAGGGATATTGTCCCAAGCGACATTTTCGCATATCTCATATTTGGGAATGCCTTTATCGTTTAACTCAACCTTAACGGTTCCGGTGGGGTAATTAACAGTTTCAACCAAAAGTCCAAGCTCTTTTTCTGCAAAAATTTTCAAAATCTCTTCGCCTAGCAAATCTCTGCCAACCGCACTTACAACATAACTTTCAAAACCGAACTGCGAAGCGTGATATGCAAAATTTGCTGGTGCTCCACCTGGTACTTTCCGCTCTGGGAAAATATCCCACAGCATTTCACCTATGCCTACTATCATATTTTTTCAAATATAAAAAATTTCTATATTCTCCCCAAACCCAGAGGGCATATTTATGGCTTGCAGTGAAGAGCAAAAAGATGAAAAGAAGGATTTTCTCAAAGAAGCGGAATATGCGCTTGCAAAGAATAGGCGCGTGTTTTTGTGGGGACCTGTGGAAGATTCCAGTGCAGAAAAACTGGTTAAGCAGTTTCTCTATTTGGATTCCATTTCAAACGAAGAGATTTACTTCTTTATCAACAGCCCGGGCGGAGCAATTTCCAGCGGGCTTTCCATTTACGATTGCATCAAAGCCATAAAAAGCCCTGTGGTTACTATATGTGCGGGGCAGGCTGCTTCTTTTGGGGCGGTACTTTTATGTGCGGGCGCAAAAGGCAAACGCTATGCTTGGCCAAATGCTAGGATAATGATTCACCAACCGCTTATATCTGGAGAATTCGTTGCGCCAGCGAGCGACCTTGCAATACAAGCAGAAGAAATGCTGCGTATTCGCGATGTGCTCAATGGAATTTTCAGCGAACACACGGGCAAATCCAAAGAAGAGCTTGAACACGATACCGACCGCGATAACTTTATGAGTGCAGAACAGGCAAAAAACTACGGCATTGTTGACGAAGTGAAAACCATACATTAAATTAGCGGAAACACAGAATGGGATTATTTTCTGCAATAAAAGCGGGGCTCTCAAAAACACGTGAGACCCTGTTAGGTGAATTCAAGTCCATAGCTGGAGTTGGAAAAATCACAGACGAAATGCTTGAGCATTTGGAAGAGCATTTGATAAAAGCCGATGTTGGAGTGGAAGCAGCATTTTTATTAACCGATGCTTTAAGGGAACACGGGCTTGG
>JAITFN010000078.1 GCA_031281345.1 Candidatus Fibrimonadaceae bacterium | reverse complement strand
TAGCCACTAATTAACTCTGAATTTCGCTGTGGCGTTCCCCCCGTTAGCTCTCCGAGCGGAAAAAACGGGGGGACGAATGGTGATTTTTGTTAAAAAAATCTCCATTCAAGGGGGGGAATGCTGATTGGATAAAATTGAGGTTGTGAGTTAATCAGCATTTACTATATTGCGACTACGCCCAAAGCAGCATAAAATGAGAAACGTTGTATTTTTTTTCTTGATTTTTTTTGGAATAGCATTTTCGCAAGATTCCACCGCCACCGCTATAGATACTACTTTTAAAATCGCTCCTGTAGATACGGCGATTAAAGATACCACGCTTAAAGTCGCTCCTGTAGATACAGCTTATACAGATACTACTGTTAAAGATACCACACTTAAAGCTACTCCCACAGATACAGCTTCTACAGAGTCCACAGAAATAAAACCTGGGTTGCATTTTTTTGTCTCTGTTGGAGCGCATTTCATAACTTTCAAGGAACGTTCAACATTCCAAACACTTTTGACTTCCAAGTTCAATGAATACGAAGATGATTTTAAAATATATAAAGATTCTGGGAGTTATGCCCCACCTATAAAACAGGATTTTGAAATAGTCAATTTGACTTTTCCAATATCAGCGGGTATAATGTGGCAATTTAACGATGTACATTCCTTGGGTTTAGGGGTAGGTTTTTTGTACAATACGGAATCTGTTATTTTAACAGACAAGGATAGCAAAAATCATAATTTTGAGTACACTGTACAGGCATTTCCAGCTTTTGTGGAATATCGTTTGCTCATTTCTCCGGAATTGATCAGTTTAAATGATAACGATTATTTTAGCCTATTCCTGCGTTACTATTGGCTGCTTCCACCCACGGAAATTAAATCCTCTTGGGGCAAGGCAAAGGCAGATTTTGAGCCTAAGGGCAATGGATATGGAATATTTTTGGGTTATCGTTTTTGGGAGTGGATGGGTTTATCTATTTTTGGCGAAATGGGTCTCGTAAGTTTAGATGCTAAATCCAGCTCAGAAGACAGAGTGCTAGATTCTTGGAATTTAGGTGGCATATCCATTTTAATACGGGCATTGTTTTAGATTTCTATTTTCCTTCTATGAAAAAAGCTCTTATCACTGGCATAACAGGTCAGGACGGGTCGTTTTTAGCGGAGTTTTTGCTTGAAAAAAGTTATGAGGTCCACGGCATTATGCGCCGTAGCAGCTCATTCAACACCGGTCGCATAGAGCACCTTTATTTAGACGAATGGGTGCGTGACATGAAGCAAAAGCGGCTTGTGAACCTGCATTATGGCGATATGACCGATTCCAGCTCGCTGATTCGCATTTTGCAATTGGTTCAGCCAGATGAAATATACAACCTAGCTGCGCAAAGCCACGTGAAAGTTTCTTTTGATGTGCCAGAATATACCGCAGAAGCAGATGCCATTGGAACCCTTCGCCTTTTAGAAGCGGTGCGCATTTTGGGTATGGAAAAGAAAACTCGCATTTACCAGGCAAGCACAAGCGAACTTTACGGCTTAGTCCAAGAAATTCCTCAAAAAGAAACTACTCCTTTTTATCCGCGTTCTCCTTATGGTGTTGCAAAACTCTACGGTTTTTGGATAACAAAAAATTACCGCGAAAGTTATGGAATGTATGCGGTTAATGGCATTCTCTTCAACCACGAGAGCGAACGGCGCGGCGAAACTTTTGTGACCAGAAAAATCACACTTGCGGCAGCACGCATCTCTTTGGGTTTACAGAGCAAGTTGTATTTGGGCAATTTGAGTTCCTTGCGGGACTGGGGATATGCAAGGGATTATGTTGAGTGTATGTGGCTTATTTTGCAACACAAAGAGCCAGAAGATTTTGTTATAGCCACGGGCGAATACCACTCCGTTAGAGAGTTTGCAACCCTTGCATTCAAAAATGCGGGTATAGAACTCAAATGGGAAGGAAAGGGAGTAGAAGAAAAAGGCATTGACTCTAAAACAGGAAATGTTCTTGTTGAAGTTGACCCAAAGTATTTTAGACCCGCAGAGGTTGAACAGCTGCTAGGCGACCCAACCAAAGCCAAAACCTTGCTAGGCTGGAATCCCAAGAAAACCTCCTTTGAAGAGTTGGTTAAAATAATGGTTGAAAGCGATATTAAACTGGCTAAAAAAGAACATGGAAAAAACATCTAAAATTTATATTGCTGGGCATCGCGGGCTTGTTGGCTCTGCTATTTGGCGTTCTTTGCAAAATAAGGGTTATGCAAATTTAATAGGCAAAAGCCACGCAGAACTTGACTTGCTTAATCCAAGTGCGGTAAAGGATTTTTTTGAAAAGGAAAAGCCGGAATTTGTTGTTTTGGCCGCGGCAAAAGTTGGGGGAATAATTGCCAACAACACCTACCGTGCAGATTTTATCTATGAAAATTTGCAAATTCAGCAAAATGTTATTGGGGAAAGCTTTAGGCACAATGTGAAAAAACTTTTATTTTTGGGAAGCACTTGCATCTATCCAAAAAACGCTCCCCAGCCAATGCCAGAAAGTGCGCTTTTAACGGGCGAGTTGGAACAAACAAATGAACCTTATGCCATAGCAAAAATTGCTGGCTTAAAGATGTGCGAGAGTTTCAATTTGCAATATGGTACAAACTATATAGCCGTTATGCCAACAAATCTCTACGGACCAAACGACAATTTTCACCCAGAAAACAGCCATGTTTTGCCGGCAATGATTTACAAAATACATAAGGCAAAATGCGAAGGAGCAGATGTTTTGGAATTGTGGGGAACAGGCGAGCCTTTGCGTGAGTTTTTGTGGAGCGAAGATATGGCAGATGCCTGTGTTTATTGTTTAGAAAACATAAATTACAAAGATGTCAAAAGCCATATAAATATAGGAACAGGAAAAGAAATAAGCATAGCAAACTTGGCCGCACTCGTTGCAAAAACAATAGGCTACAATGGCAAAATTATTTTTGACAGCTCAAAACCAAATGGCACAATGCGAAAACTCTGCGATGTTAGCAAAATTCAAGCTATGGGCTGGAGGCACAAAATTGAGATTGAAGAAGGCGTTGAGAAATTGTACGAATGGTATTTAAAGAATGAACGAAGATAGCCTTCCTTTGGAGGCTTTAGAGTTTTTGCGAAAAGCAGAAATAAGCCCTATTGCAGAAGAATGCTTGCCCTTGCTAAAAGACCCCCTAAAACTATCCGACAAACTTTCCAAAAAATATAACCAGCAAGAGAGGCGTGCTCTAATTCATTATCTTGAAATTTTGCCAAAGATAAGGAAAAAATTTTGTTTGCAAAACGTGGATTTAATTTGCGATAGGCTGGCTTTTGAACAAGCAACCGCAAGGGATATTTCTGAATACAAGGCAAAGATGTGGCAAAGCGGTGCTAAAATTGCCGATTTGTGCTGCGGTATGGGTGGGGATAGTTTTTGGCTGCCGAGCGGCATTGTTGCAAGCGGCGTGGACATTGCTCCAGAAAGAGTTTTGATGTTCAACGAGAATATGGAACGTTTAAAACAACCTCATAGAGCAGTTTTGCAAAACGCCTTGGAAATTAAATCCAGAGATTTTTTTTGCATAGACCCCGCAAGGAGAGAGGGATTAAATCCGAGTTTTGAAAGCATCCTTGAACTCTCCAAAAAATTTCGCGGAGGAATGGTGAAACTGCCTCCCGCATTTCCAGAAGATGAACTCCCAAAGGAGAGTGATGTTCTTTATTTGGGAGATGCAAAGGACTGTAGGGAATGCCTTATGCTAACAGGTGTGTTTGGAAAAGGAATTATTAGGGCGGTTGCTATTTGCGAGGGAAAAACTTTTGAATGGCAATGTGAAAAAGATGAATTGCAAAGCACGAGTTTGGATATAAAAAAATTGGGAAATTTTATTTTGGAGCCTGTTCCAGTTTTGGTTCGCAGCCACCTGTTTTTGAGCGAGGCAAAGAAATGCAGTTTTTGGCAAATAGATTCCACCCTTGCTTATCTCTCTTGCGAGGAACTTTCGCCTGAGCATAAAGGATTTGCGGCGTATAAGGTTATAGACCAAAGCAGTCTTTCCACAAATAATGTAAAGGCTATGTTAAAAAAACACGGCATTGGAAAACTCACGTTGAAAAAACGCGGCGTTGAGGTTGTTCCAGAGGCAGAAATTCACCGCCTTTCGCCAAAAGGCGAAAGGGAAGGCGTTTTATTTTACACTAGGATTTTAGGGGAAAAGCGAGCTATTTTGGCAAAGTAGCAAATTTAGGGAATTACCAACGCTGTAAATGGAGACCGATTTTTTGATTGGGGTAGATAATTGGCATTTCTTCTTTTAAGTGCTTGAGCAATTCCTTTTTCTTTTTTTCGGAAGATTTCCCAACAAGGGCATTTTGGACAATTAAAAAATCATTGTGGCCTGTTTTGATACTTGCCTTTTTTTCGTATAAAAGCCAGCGCAATTGAAAATTCACATTTTGCTCTGGATCTACAGAAATGCAGTCTTGCCACAAATCATCTGATTCCTGCATCAAATACAATTCAGAAATAACATCCATAAGTAGCAGGACTCTTGTAACGTTGCGCAAAGTTTCTTGCGTGTCCATTGCTCCTTCCAATTTGTGCAAAGTCAAATTCCGGTTAAAAATCTCTTTAAAATTTTTTCTATGACATTCTTCAAAGCTCATATATAACATTCTAAAACCGTGCTTTAAATATCTTATATATTCTTTTGTTATATTCTCTTTTTCATCATCGTGACCTTCTATATATTTTTTGGAATATTTGCCAAAAGTATAGTAAAATTTGTGCAGGCTCTTCAAAGACATATTTTCTTCTTTCATCCATCTTCTAAGGCTCGCTTCAACAACGGGCAATAGGGTTAAATATGCGCACACCCAGTCTGTTAGCACAGAAGAAAATACACCATATTCCAAAACAGGTATAAAAGGCTCAAATATTCTCGTTTTTTTATAGCGAAATTCCATTTGATATGCGCGTTGCCACGGAGAGAGAATAATGTTGGTTATGTTATTGACCAGCAATTTCTCATTATTTTTTTTCTTGTACATTTTTCCAATGAATTCTTTTGTAATGCATTGTTGGTATGGAGGAATGCAAAGAATGCTATTCCTCAACTCGGTATTGATTTCATTCATATCTTGCCAAAGCATAATTTGCTCACCGCCTCAAAATCGCTAAATAGTAAATATTCGGATATTTTATCTATAAGCACTTTTGTTTCTTTTGTCCATCTCATTTTCTTTAAATTTTCAAGGGCGGTTTCAATGCTTTCCACATCGTAAACTTCGCAGGCTGTACTTATTATTTGCAGTTGTTCTTGCAAATATGCCGGATCTTCGTCTGCATCTGCTCCGGGGTCGTTTGCCGCCTCGTCTATCTTTGCTATTATATCTTTTAACTTGGCGAGGAATGCGGGGGTTTCTGCTTCAATTTTATTTTTGTTTTGCTCTTTTCCAGCTTTTTCCAACTCGGCTGCCAAATTTGATGTTTCTTTTTCGTTTATGTTTGCAAGGGCGCTTTTCATAGCGTGAACTTTTATTGTGAACCCACGCAAATCTTCTTCTGTTGCTTTGGCTATGTTTTCTAAAGTGGATTCAATAACGGGCAGAATTTTTTTGGTGTCTTTTGCAAAAACGCCCAGCAAATCGGTTTTTATTTGAGGAATTATATCTTTGCTTGTACCTTGTTCTTGTTTTGCTTTTTCCACAAGCTCTGGAGCTGCTTTATCGCGAACCCAAGTTTTCAATACTTTGTTCAATTGCCTGATATCTATTGGCTTGGAAATAAAATCGTCAAAACCGTTTTGGAGAAACATATTCGCTTGCCCAGCCACCGCATTTGCTGTTAGTGCGATTATGGGTTTTGTATAACCTGTTTCCCTTATTTTTTTGGTTGTTTCAATGCCATCCATTTCTGGCATCATGTGATCCATAAACACAATATCGTAAACATTGCCCTCTTTTATTTTTTCAAGGGCTTCTATTCCACTTGCGAGGAGTTCGATTTTCAAGCCATAAGGTGCCATTAAACCCATTGCCACAGTTAGGTTGGTTTCCACATCGTCAACCACAAGCACGCTGCCATAGGGCATATATTCACGCACTTTTTGAATTTCCTTGAGCTGCGATTCACCGGAAAAACGCAAACTTTGCAAGTTTTCTGCAAGTTCTTTGCCAAGTGCCTCGCTGCCTGTTAGTGTTTGCGCAACGCGCACAGTGAATACAGAACCTTTGCCAGGCTCGCTCTCAATAATAATTTTTCCGTCCATCATTTCCACAAGGCGTTTGGTTATGCTCATTCCAAGCCCTGTGCCTTCTACTGTGCGGTTGAGTTCCATATTAAAGCGGGAATACTCATCAAACAAATGCTCCACCTGTTCTTTGGTCATGCCCTGACCTGTGTCACTTACGGTTATCACGAGGTTTATGGTTTCTTTGTCGCGAGGTGCCAAAGCAAAGGAAACATTCACCTGCCCTTCTTTTGTGTATTTAATTGCGTTTGAAAGCAAGTTGTTGAGTATCTGTTTAATGCGAAGTTCGTCTCCGAATAATTTTGCGGGTAAATTTTCTGCAACTTTAAGCGTGAACTCAATGGGTTTGCTGCCAATTCGCATAAGATTCAACTGAACGGTGTCGTTGATTAGGCTTGCTGTGTCGTAGTTAATGGGGACAATTTCAAATTTTCCGGTTTCAATTTTAGAGAGGTCTAGAATATCGTTGATAATCCCAAGGAGCATATAACCGGAGTTATGTATTTTGCGGAATGTATTTTTTATTTCTGTTGGGGTTTCTTCTTTCAAAAGTTCAATTTCTGAAAAACCTATTATGGCATTCATAGGTGTACGTATTTCGTGGCTTATGGTTGCTAAGAATTTGGATTTAGAGGCATTTGCGTTAATTGCGTTTATTTTGGCTTTCTCTGCTATGCGCGCTTCGTTGCGGAAACTGATAATGCCGAGCAATCCGCTTATGAATACGATTATCACCGAGATAATTTGCAAGGTTATGAGTTTGAATACCATTTGTTCTGCGTAAACAATGTGTTTATCTTCTATATCTACGCCTACAATGGCTTTTAAATTGCCTTTTTTATCGTACATCGGAGCATAAGCAGTGGAGAGCCCGTCCCAATCAACTTCGTAATTGCCAAGACCGGTATATAGGGCTTTGCCCTGGTTTTTCACATCTTTGAGCAGCGGCAGTTTTTCGTAGCTAATGGGGGGAGTATCTAAACCTACCCGCGTTGAATCGTTAAAATCGTTGTCTATTATATATTGCAAATAATTTTCTTCGGGGCGAATAAAATAAACATAAGCAACATCGGATTCTTTTGCAAAGTCTCGCAGTTTTTCACGCAAATTTTGGTAAGCCGGAGTTTGCATATCTGATTTTTCGCGGTATTTGTCCAACTCATCAACGCTAACCATATCCACTAAATGTTTTGCTACGGCAATGGAATGACGTTCTATGTTTTCTTTCATAATGTTCAGAGAAAAATCCACAAATTTGTTTGCAAAAAAAAGTGCTGCGCAAACCACTGCAAAAGAGAAAGTAAACAAAAATAAGGTTAGACGTTTCATTCTACGTATCCTTGCTTGTTTTTTTTACTATTTCTGCAAATTCTCCTTTGATTTCACTGAAAACATCAACTATGAGTGGGTCAAAAGCCGTTCCAGAATCTTTTTTAATAATCTCTGCTGCTTCATCGCAGGTAATGGCAGGTTTATATGGCCTTTCAGACACAAGCGCATCGTACACGTCAACGAGTGCCATTATGCGCCCTTGAAGCGGGATATCTTCTTCTTGCAAGCCTCGCGGATATCCTGTTCCGTCCCATTTTTCGTGATGAGCGCCGGCAAAAAGCTTGGCGTTGTACAAAAATAGAGAATCGCCTGTTTGGGTTATCATTTGTTCAATAATTTTTTCGCCTTCCGTGGTGTGTCGCTTAATTTCACTGTATTCTTCGTGAGTTAATTTATCCTGCTTGTTCAAAATCAATTCCGATACCACAATTTTCCCAACATCGTGCAAATGTGCAGAGCTGATTGTTGTATTCAAATCCCAATCGGCAAGTTCTTCTGGGTAAACATCTCTGGCTATCATAGCTTTCACTAAAACTTTTATGTATTGCGATATGCGAGTTATATGCCCAGCCGAAACTTTGTCGCGGCTTTCCACTATATTTGCAAATGTGAACACAATGCTTTTTTGCAGTTGCTCAATGCGCTCAGTTCGGTTTTTCACCAAATCGCCTATGCGCAAATGGTTTTTAATGCGGTTGAGCATAAGTGGCGGCGAAAATGGCTTGGAAATAAAATCCACCGCACCAAGAGAGATACCTTTAGCTTCTACTTCGGCGTTTGCGGAGGAGCTTAAAAGCATAACGGGTATTCTTGCTGCATATTCGTTTGCCATGAATTTTGCAAGTGCGGTTAAACCGTCCATTTCTGGCATTTCAATATCCAACAAGATTATGTCTGGAGTTGTTTCGGAAAGCAACCAAAACATTTTCTCTGCGGAAGGTATTGTTAAAACCTGATAACTGCCGCTCAAAGCTTGTTTCGCTGCCGCCAAATCCTCTGCGTTGTCATCTACCACAAAAACAGTTTTCATAATGAGTTGCCTATATTGATGTTATTTTAATTTAGAAATTTCTATATTACAAATGTTTTGTTCAAAGGAGTTTGTAAATGGCAGCACAGGTCACTCTTATAGGTATGCTTGTATTAGGGGTAGTAGCCCTTGTTTTAGTTTATTTTATGGCAAGTTTTTTTAGCTTGTGGTTGCAGGCTTTGTTTTCAAAGGCGAGCGTGGGCATTTTTCAGCTACTCGGAATGCGACTGAGGAAGGTTAATCCGCGTATGATAGTTGAATCTAGGATTTTGAGCGTTAAAGCTGGTATTCCTGTGGAAACAAATTTGCTAGAAGCTCATTACCTCTCTGGTGGCAATGTGTTGCGTGTTGTGCAGGCTGTTATAGCGGCAAACAAGGCAAATATCAACCTCTCTTTTGCAGAAAGCGCGGCTATAGACCTCGCTGGCAGAAATGTTCTTGAAGCCGTGCAAATGAGCGTTAATCCAAAAGTTATCACCACGCCAAAAGTAAGTGCGGTTGCCTTAGACGGAATTCAGTTGCAAGCGGTTACCAGAATCACCGTACGAGCCAGCATTCGCAAGCTGGTTGGCGGTGCAGGCGAAGAAACTGTTATTGCCCGCGTGGGCGAGGGCATTGTTAGCTCCATAGGCAGCGCAAAAAATCACAAAGAGGTTTTGGAAAACCCAAATATGATTTCCAAAAAAGTGCTTGCCAGCGGACTGGATGCCGGAACAGCTTTTGAAATTCTCTCCATAGATATTGCAGATGTTGATGTTGGACATAATATAGGGGCAATTCTTGAAACTGACCGTGCCGAGGCAGATAAAAAAATTGCACAGGCAAAAGCCGAAGAGAGGCGAGCAATGGCCGCTGCTGCCGAACAGGAAATGAAAGCGAGAGTTGTTGAAATGCAGGCAAAAGTTGTGGAAGCAGAGGCTCAAATTCCGCTTGCAATGGCAGATGCTTTGAAAAATGGGCGTATGGGAGTTATGGATTATTACAATTTGCAGAACATAAAAGCAGATACCCAAATGCGCACACAAATTTCCGGCGTTTCAGAAAAGGACTTGAAATAAAAAATGGAAACCCTCCTTATATTTATTATTATAGCTGCTATTCAAATGATTGCGGCATATAACAAGCAAAAAAAAGAGGCTGCAAAAAAAGCAGCTCAAAAATATACTCCACCCCCAGAAGCAACCGAGCCAATTCCAGACCCATTAAGAGAAATACGCGAATATATGGGAATCCCAAATGAAGAAGAGGAGGGGTACGAACCAAGACACGAGCCAAAACCAGCACTAGAACAAGAGCTTCATCACTCGCACCCACACACGATGATTGCTGCTTCTCCTCCACCAAAAGAGCAGAAAATCACCAAGTATCAATTTGATTTAAAAGACCCAGCACACGGCGTTCTTTGGGCTGCGATTTTGCACGAGCCTCGTTACAGGGTTAAATGGAAACAGAGGTGATATGCTCTCCCTTGCCTCTTCACTTACAGACCTTGCCGTAGAAAAAATAGAGCTTTTTATACTCGCACTTATACGCATTGCCACAATAGTTTTTTTGTTGCCTATGTTTTCTCAGAACTCCGTGCCAACAACCGTGAAAGCCGCAATATCTCTTTTGCTCACTATTTTGGTGTATCCGCAAATGCCTCTGGTGGGTTTTGCCATTGCGAATTCTCCGGTGTTCTTTTTTATGATTGTTTTGGAGCAGGTTTTTATAGGTATAATGATAGGTTTTGCGGCATCTTTTTTATGGTATTTTATTGTTATGGGCGGTGAATGGATTGCGCGCGATATTGGGCTTATGCAGGGAACTATGAACCCCTTTACTGAATTTCAAAGCGATATTTTTTCCATAATTTTAACTATACTTTTAATAGTTTTGTTTTTAGCAAGTGGCGGTCATTACTTTTTTATACGTGTGCTGTTTGAATCTTTTCAATATATTCCCATAGGAAATTTTGTTTGGGACACTCGCAATTTTGCCTCCATTTTAATTTTGCTCTCTTGCAGTTCTTTTGTGGTTGCATTTCAGTTTGCAGCACCTGTTATGGGAGCTATTTTCTTGTGCACCGTTTCTCTTGGGCTTATGAATAGGGTTATGCCTCAGTTGCAAGTTTGGATACTCGGTATTCCTGTGAAAGTATTTATAGGGGTAGTAGTTTTAATTTATTCTATGCCTCTTATGGTGCAGGTTTTCAATGCGAATTTTGAGCAACTGCAAAGAGCCTTGTTTGCAATTTTACGGGTGGGCAGGGGATAAATGGCAGAAGACGAAGAAAAAACCGAAGACCCCACGTCAAAGAAAAAAACAGATGCTCTTAGAAAGGGGCAAATAGGGCGTTCAATGGATTTGTCCAATGCTATTTCCCTAATTGCTGCTTTGCTTGGATTTTATTTTTTTGGCGATGATTTTGCTTCTAAGTGCAAAGAAATTATGCGTGAATTTTTCACAGGCTACATAGACTGGGAACCAACCATAACGAATTTTGCCTCGCTTTCTGTTCATATTCTTTATTTAGTTATAACTTTGCTCGCTCCAATGCTTTTGTTTTTTTTGGTTGTTGGCGTTGTTGGAAATTTGTCTCAGGTTGGTTTGCATTTCACGCTGGAAAAATTGCGCCCAAAACTCTCAAATGTTTTTTCTCTCTCTGGGTTAAAGCAGATGTTTGGGAAAAATGCGTGGGTTGAGCTTATAAAGGGTCTGATAAAAATAACCATAGTGGGAATAATTGCATATACTGTGATAAAAAAACATTATGAAGATGTTTTATATATGGCAGATATGCAAATAGGGGTTTTCTGTGCTTATATGATAGAAATTTTGGTTGAAATGCTTTTGAAAATACTGCTGTTTTTGATAATACTTGGGATTATTGATTTGATTTATCAAAAAAGAAAAACCTTCAACGAAATGAAAATGACCAAGAACGAAGTTAAAGACGAACATAAAAATTCCGAAGGCGACCCAAAAGTTATAGCAGCTCGCAAGCGGGCTATGTATCAAATGCATCAGCGGTTTATGATGAAAGAAGTTCCGAGTGCGACTGTGGTTATCACCAACCCCACTCACTTGGCAATAGCCTTGCGCTACGAGCGTGGCAAAGACCAAATTCCGCTTGTTGTTGCAAAGGGAGCAGACAAAAGTGCCGAGCGAATAAAGGAGCTGGCAAAAGAAAACGATGTGCCCATAGTTGAAAACAAGCCGCTTGCCCGCGCTATGTACGATGTTGTGGAAGTTGGCGACCCCTTGCCCAATGAATTTTTTGCAGCGGTTGCAGAGATTTTGGCTGTTATATTCAGGCAAAAAGAGGCCGCAGTGGGTTAGTTTTATGAAAAAAGAACAAAAATTTTCGGCAATTCATAACCGCAAGGCTTCACATCAATACGAGATTTTGGAATGTTTTGAGGTTGGGATTATGCTTGCCGGCTCAGAGGTTAAGTCTATTAGGGAAGGGCGTATAAGCATTAGCGAGTCTTGGGTGGATATTTCTGAGAAAGGGGAACTTTGGCTTGTGGGGTCGCACATAAACGAGTATTTTCAGGCAAACCAATTCAACCACATTCCAGCGCGGCGAAGAAAACTTCTAGCCCACAAACACGAGATTGAAAAAATACAAAAAGCCATAGAAATAAAGGGTCTAACAATAATCCCATTAAAACTCTATTTCAAAAACCGCCGTGCCAAACTAGAAATCGCCATAAGCCGCGGAAAAAAACAACACGACAAAAGACAGGATTTGATTGAGAAAGATGATCGTAAAAAAATAGTCTGAACCATAATTAACCGCATTTATTAGCGTGGGCAATTTTGTATATTTGGTTTTATGAAGAAATACATTGAATTGGAAACTGTTGGAACTGTTTTAAAAGAGGAATTCATAGAGCCTCATAATTTAACTATTGAGCGTGTGGCAAAAGCCATATCCGTTCCTGCGTGGAGATTGTTTGCGGTTATAGATGGTGGCGAGCCTATGGTTGCGGATTTGGATTTGCTATTGACGAAATATTTTGGATTAACTGAGGGGTATTTTTTGAGAATGCAAGAATTATATAATTTGAGACTCGCAAAACAAAAACTGAGAAAAAAGTTGTCAAATATAATTCCCGTTTTCAGGTTGCCAAAACGAGTAGTAGCTGCTTTGTGATAAATTCATTTAGAGATAAAGAAACAAAAAAGATTTCTGACGGAGAGATTTCTAAAAAATTTCCCGTAGCAATACAAAAACGAGCGAGAAGAAAAATAGATTCTTTGGCTTTGGCAGGTGATATAAACGATTTAAGATGCCCTCCGTCTAATCATTTGGAGGTATTAAGTGGCGATAGGCAGGGTCAGTTTAGCATTCGGGTGAATGATCAATATAGAGTATGTTTTGAATGGATAAATAATTGCGCTGAAAATGTTGAATTGACGGATTATCATTGATTTTTTCACTAATAAAAAAAGCCCCACCCATTTCTGGGAGGGGCTTAACCCTACGGTTTAAAATTAACCTAGCAAACCTAGAACCGCTTGCGGTAAGCTGTTCGCTTGCGCCAACATGCTCGTGGAAGCCTGCACCATAATTTGATTTCTGGTGAAGTTTGTGGTTTCCGTTGCGAAGTCGGTATCGCGGATACGGCTTTCTGCGTCTTGGATGTTGTACTCCATAGAAGCGATGTTGTTTATGGTGTAATCAAGACGGTTGATGTAGGTACCAATAGCTGCACGGTTGCCGCTTATAATCTTGATGGTTTCCTGGAGCTTGTCAATGGCTCTTTGGGCACCTTCGCGGGTGTCTATTGTCTGGGCTTGTAAGCCTAAACCTTGGACATCAACAGCAACGTAGTTCACCTTTATCTGGTTGGCTGCCGCTCCACCCAAACCTGTTGAGTAGTTTGGACCAACGTGCAACATTTCAGAAGCCGCCGTGCCTGTGGCTATGTCTTTTTCGGCATATACCTTGTAGGCATCTTTGAGGTCGCTGATGTTTTTCTGCCAAGCAGCTACCTCGTCTTTTGAGGCACCTACAGCCATTTTGCCTATATCGATTCCAAGCACAGCTTTTAAGTCGGCTTGCATTCCTTCAGAAGCTCTTGAACCGAAGATTGCACCCAAAGCAGACCACTTATCTGTTTCAGTGCCAGCACCTTGAGCAACTTGCAGTTGGGCTACGATTCTTTCAATAGAACCAATACCAGTGGTGGTAGAGAATCCCCTAACGGCAGCTATATCCGAAGTCGCAATGCGACCAGTTGTAGCAGCTAATATATCGTCTCTGGTCTTTGCGGCACCAGCTGCGATAGATCCTACTCCCACATCGGCTGATTGATATTTAGTTAAAGCATCCTGAACTTCTCTCAGGAAGGTGTTTAACGTTTGGACAGTCTTCATATTGCTGGATGTTTTTTCGTCATCCAAAAAAGATCTGTTTGTCATCCATTGCACGATATTGGTATTCAATACATCGTTGCCAAGATTGGCTCCTGTGGCACCGGTATTCGCTGCGAGAGTCTTGAATTCTTTCAAGACATCTTCTATATTGGCATCGGTGAGTATTCCCGCTCTTGCTTTACCATCATCTGGATCCAACAATACCTTGTTGATATTGTTTATAATCGTATTTATTGCACCGGCACCGCCACCTGTGGTGACTGTGAGAGATGCAAAACCACCTTTCAAATCTTGACCAAAGTATTTGTAAACTACATTGGCGGCTTCCTGAAAAGCGATGTCTTTGTTATAAGGATCAAGTTTTGTGGCAGCGAAGCTCTTGTTCGGGTCAACATCAAAGAGCAGCACGTTTTTGCCGTTGTAGTCAGTGTTTTTGGCTACGCGGTCCATTTCCTTAGTCAGAGCTTGGAACTCGTCGTTAAGGTACATACGCTCGGTGCTTGTCAGAGTATCGTTGGCGGATTGCACAGCCAATTCCTTCTGCCTTTGCATCATGTTGGTGATTTCGCTGAGAGCGCCTTCTGCTATTTGCAGAGCAGCTTGCCCGTCTTGAGAATTTCTTTTCGCTTTTGCCAAGCCGCGAATCTGAGTTCTCATTTGCTCACTCATCGCAAGACCTGCGGCATCGTCTTGGGCACGATTGATCCTTAAGCCTGTTGAGAGTTTTTCTAGCGACTTGGTCATTGAGTTGTCGTTTTGGAACAACGCCTGTTGAGTCACCATTGCGCGAATATTGTGGTTTATTTGCATAGAGTTAACCTCCGTGTAGGGTTCAAACCGCGGGCATCCTTGCACGCGGTGCCAAACCCTTTCCGGCACTCGCCGGCAACTCAGGTGTTGACATTTAGTTCTTTTTGTTCTAAAGCCCCCCACTTTCGTGTGGGAACTTTAACCTTGCGGTTTTCTAAAATCTTAACCTAACAAACCCAGAACCGCCTGCGGTAAGCTATTCGCTTGCGACAACATGCTCGTGGAAGCCTGCACCATAATTTGATTTCTGGTGAAGTTCGTGGTTTCCGTTGCAAAGTCGGTGTCGCGAATGCGGCTTTCTGCGTCTTGTATGTTGTACTCCATAGAAGCTATGTTGTTTATGGTGTAGTCAAGTCGGTTTATATAGGTACCTATTGCTGCGCGGTTGCCGCTTATCACCTTTATGGTTTCCTGAAGCCTGTCTATGGCTCTTTGGGCACCTTCACGGCTGTCAATGGTCTGGGCTTGCAAGCCTAAACCTTTAACGTCAACAGCAACATAATTCACTTTTATTTGGTTGGCTGCCGCTCCACCCAAACCTGTTGAGTAGTTTGGACCAACGTGCAACATTTCAGAAGCAGCCGTGCCTGTGGCTATGTCTTTTTCGGCATAGATTTTGTAGGTATCTTTGAGGTCGCTGATAGCTTTTTGCCAAGCGGCTACCTCGTCTTTTGCGTTACCTACAGCCATTTTTCCAACGTCAATTCCGAGCACAGCCTTTAAGTCGGCTTGCATCCCTTCAGAAGCTCTTGAACCAAAGATTGCACCCAAGGCAGCCCACTTCTCCTCATCAGTACCAAATAATCGATCAACATTCAACTGGGCTATGATTCTTTCAAGAGAACCAATGCCAGTGGTGGTACTAAATCCTCTAACAGCAGCTATATCCGAACCCTCAATGCGCTCAAATATCTCTTTTCTGGCCCATGTTGCACCGTCTGCGATAGATGCTACTCCTCTGTCGGCTGCTTGATAGTTAATTAAAGCATCTTGAACTTCTCTCAGGAAGGTGTTTATCGTTTGGACGGTTTTCATATTGCTGGATGTTCTTTCGTCATCCAAAAAATCTCTATCGTCCATCCATTGCACGATATTGGTGCTCAATCGGTCGTTGCCAAGATTAACATAGTAGGTGCTGCTGCCTATATTCTCTCCGCAAGCTACGAAACTTTCCAAGACATCTTCTATATTGGCATCGGTCAGTATTCCAGCTTTTGCTCTACCAATTGTTGGATCCAGCAATGTCCTGTTGATAAAATTTATAGACCTATTTACCCAATCGGCACCGCCACCTGTGGTGGTTGTGAGAGTTGCAAATCCACCTTTCAAGTCTTGACCGAAGTATTTGTAAATAACATTGGCAGCTTCCTGAAAAGCGATGTCTTTGTTGTAAGGGTCAAGTTTTGTTGCAGCAAAACTCTTGTTTGGGTCAACATCAAAGAGCAGCACGTTTTTGCCGTTGTAGTCGGTGTTTTTGGCTACGCGGTCCATTTCCTTAGTGAGAGCTTGAAACTCGTCGTTAAGGTACATACGCTCGGTGCTTGTCAGAGTGTCGTTGGCGGATTGCACAGCCAATTCCTTCTGCCTTTGCATCATATTTGTTATTTCAGCTAAAGCGCCTTCTGCTATTTGCAGTGCTGCTTGCCCGTCTTGAGAATTTCTTTTCGCTTTTGCCAAGCCGCGAATTTGGGTTCTCATCTGTTCGCTCATCGCCAGTCCCGCAGCATCGTCTTGTGCGCGGTTTATTCTTAAACCTGTTGAGAGCTTTTCTAGCGACTTAGTCATTGAGTTGTCATTCTGAAACAACGCATGCTGCGTCACCATTGCGCGAATATTATGGTTGATCTGCATAGTGGTTACCTCCATGTAGTGTTCAAACCGTCAGCTTCCTTGCCTTCGGTGCCAAACCCTTTCCAGCATTCGCCGGCAACTCAGGTGTTGACATTTAGTTTTTTTGTTCAAAATTCTTTTTAAAAAAAGCTCCCCCACTTTCGTGTGGGAGCTTGCTTTAACCTTGCGTTTTTTTAAAATTATCCTAACAAACCTAGAACCGCCTGCGGTAAGCTGTTTGCTTGCGCCAACATGCTCGTGGAAGCCTGCACCATAATTTGATTTCTGGTGAAGTTTGTGGTTTCCGTTGCAAAGTCGGTGTCGCGGATACGGCTTTCTGCGTCTTGTATGTTGTACTCCATAGAAGCTATGTTATTTATGGTGTAGTCAAGACGGTTTATATAGGTACCAATAGCTGCGCGGTTGCCGCTTATCACCTTGATAGTTTCCTGAAGCCTGTCTATGGCTCTTTGGGCACCTTCGCGGCTGTCAATGCTTTGGGCTTGCAAGCCTAAACCTTTGACATCAACTGCAACGTAGTTCACCTTTATCTGGTTGGCTGCTGCGCCACCCAAGCCTGTTGAGTAGTTTGGACCAACGTGCAGAATCTCAGAAGCAGCTGTGCCTGTGGCTATGTCTTTTTCGCTATAGATTTTGTAGGCATCTTTGAGATCGCTTATATGTTTCTGCCAAGTGGCTACATCGTCTTTTGCGGCACCTACAGCCATTTTGCCTATATCGATTCCAAGCACAGCTTTTAAATCAGCCTGCATTCCTTCAGATGCTCTTGAACCGAAGATTGCACCCAAGGCAGCCCACTGATCCTCGTCAGTGGAACCAGCTTGAGCAACTTCCAACTGGGCTATGATTCTTTCAAGAGAACCAATGCCAGTGCCAGTAGTAAATGCCGCAACATCAGCTATATCCGACATAGCAATGCGACCATTTGTATCATCTAATATAGCATCTTTGGTCCATTTTGCACCAGCTGCGATAGATGCTACTCCTCTATCGGCTGCTTGATAGTTAGTTAAAGCATCTTGAGCTTCTCTAAGGAAAGCGTTTATAGTTTGGACGGTTTTCATATTGCTGGATGTTCTTTCTTCAGGTTCAAAACTTCTGTCGTTCATCCATTTCACTATATTGGTGCTCAATACATCGTTGCCAAGGTTGACACCTCCTGTGGTATTATCAGCGGCAGCCACGAAAGCCTTTAAAACGGCTTCTATATTGGCATCGGTCAGTATTCCCGCTTTTGCTTGACCAGTTATTGGATCCAGCAATACCTTGTTGATAGTATTTATAGCATCATTTACGTCTTCAGCACCACCACCTGTGGTGACTGTGAGAGATGCAAAGCCACCTTTCAAATCTTGACCGAAGTATTTGTAAACAACATTGGCAGCTTCTTGAAAAGCGATGTCCTTGTTGTAAGGATCTAATTTTGTTGCAGCAAAGCTCTTGTTTGGGTCAACATCAAAGAGCAGCACGTTTTTGCCGTTGTAGTCAGTATTTTTTGCTACGCGGTCCATTTCTTTAGTAAGAGCCTGGAACTCGTCGTTGAGGTACATACGTTCTGTGCTGGTCAGAGTGTCGTTGGCGGATTGCACAGCCAATTCCTTCTGCCTCTGCATCATATTTGTTATTTCAGCTAAGGCACCTTCTGCTATTTGTAGTGCAGCTTGCCCGTCTTGAGAATTTCTTTTCGCTTTTGACAATCCGCGAATCTGGGTCCTCATTTGTTCACTCATAGCAAGGCCCGCGGCGTCATCTTGTGCGCGGTTTATTCTTAAGCCTGTTGAGAGTTTTTCGAGTGACTTGGTCATTGAGTTGTCGTTCTGAAACAACGCATGTTGTGTCACCATTGCGCGAATATTGTGATTGATTTGCATATAGCTAACCTCCGTGTTGGGTTCAAACCGTTGGCATCCTTGCCTTCGGTGTCAAACCTTTTCCGGCACTCGCCGGCAACTCAGGTGTTGACATTCAGTTCTTTTCTACTCATTTTATAGGCTGATTTTTAGTCTGACTTTAGTAATTTGTCGTGTTTATTTTTGCTCTTCAACGAATGCTTTAACTTTTGCTTCAACGTATTCAGAAAAGTGAAAAAAAGTATTTCTTGATAAAAAAAAGACTAAAGTTTGGAATGGAAAAATCCTATAAGGAGAAATTAAATTTTACTGATTGATTTATATTTAAATGTTTTGGGACAAGGGAAAATCATGTCCCATGTCCCAAAGAATGTAAATCAGAATTTATACAAGATACAAGATATAGAAAGAAAGATCCGTAGGCAAGGAAGCCCGAGATTTAAACACTACAAGGAGATCAAAATTTTTACAAAACAATCACAACATTCGAGCGAGGTGATAAAATAATCGTTTTCCTGAACGACAATGCACTTAATTTTAATCCGTGTAATTTTAAATCGTTGGCTTCCTTACCTTCGTCATAAAGGTTATAGGTTGTTTTCTAATTTAACTTTAGTAATTTAACCCATTTATTTTTATTCTCTAACAAATACTTTAACTATTGCTTCAACACTGTAAAAAAAGCGAAAAAAAAGTAGTTTTTTCTGAAAAAAAACTAAAGTTCGCTATATAAAAATCCTATAACAAACACAGAGGGGCCTAGTTAAAGACCAGGGGACTAGGGACAAGGGAAAAAATATCCCATGTCCCAAGTCCCAAAAAAGGCAGGGTCGCCGATTTATCGCGCCCACTAGGTACAAGGGACAAAGGTTTTGAGCACACGCATATAGCGTTTCAAACACCTAAAAACCCCTAAATATGCTACAAGGCAAAAAAAAATTGCCTTTTCTTAAAAATATGCTAAAGTTTAGCATAGAATATTCCTATAACTAAAACTGAAAGGGCTAAATGCCAAATTTGGGTCGCTGGCGAATGTCTGAAAGAATTTGGCACCGCGTGCAAGGATGCACGAGGTTTGAACACTACAAGGAGGTCAAACTCTATGCAAATCAATCACAACATTCGAGCAATGGTGACTCAGCAGTCGTTATTCCTGAACGACAACGCTATGTCAAAGTCACTAGAAAAACTCTCCACTGGTCTAAGAATCAATCGTGCCCAAGACGATGCCGCAGGCCTTGCGATGAGTGAACAAATGAGAACCCAAATTCGCGGTTTGGGTAAAGCAAAGCGCAACGCCCAAGACGGCCAAGCTGCATTGCAGATAGCGGAAGGCGCTCTCGGCGAAATCACCAACATGATGCAAAGACAGAAAGAATTGGCAGTGCAATCTGCCAACGATACTCTGACAAGCACCGAGCGCATGTACCTTAACGACGAGTTTCAAGCTCTGACTAAGGAAGTAAACCGTATAGCCAATAACACTGACTATAACGGCAAAAACGTGCTGCTTTTTGATGTTGACCCGAACAAGAGCTTTGCTGCCACAAAACTCAACCCTTATACCAAAGCGGTTGCCTATCAAGAAGCTGCCAACGTAGTTTACAAATACTTTGGTCAAGACTTGAAAGGTGGTTTTGCATCTCTCACAGTCACCACAGGTGGCGGTGCTACCGCTTTAAATGCTATAATAACTAACCTCAATAAAGTATTGTTGGGTGATGGGACTGCGGGAACTGGTAAAGCAGAAGCGGGAATACTCACCGAAAGCAATATCAAAGCTGTCTTGGAAGAATTCCAATCTCAGGGTGGAAAACTTCGCAGCGATTTGTTGCATTCCGATATTTCAAAATGGATGGATGCTGCTGCTGGTGGCGCTCTGAAGGATGGAGAGAAAACCGCAAGCAATATGAAAACTATCCAGTCTATAAACGACTTTTTGAGAGATATTGATAATGCTTTAAATAACTTTAAAGCATCTAGCGCAGGAGAAGCAGATGCCAAAGCTGGTGCAAAGAGTTCCGTAGATGATATATTCACGCGTGTTGCAGCTTCTACTACTGCTTCTGATGTAACGGGCGTTGCTACATTAGCTGGTGGCACAGGTATCCAATCTCTTGACGGTATCGTAGCCCAAGTTAAAGCTGCTCAGGCGGCATCTGGCACTGATCGGTGGAATGCATTGGCTTCAATCTTTGGTTCAAAAGCTTCTGAACAGATGCAAAAGGACTTAAAGGATGTGCTTTCAATTGATGCCAGCAAAATGACCACAGGCACTACAAAGAGCCAGGTGATGGCTTATCAAGACATCATCAACGGCTTAAAAGATGCTTACAAAAACTATGCCGAAGCAGATATCGCTTCTGGCACAGCGGCTTCTGAAGTGTTGCACGTTGGTCCAAACTACTCAACAGGTTTGGGTGGTTCTGCTGCTAATCAGATAAAGGTGAACTACGTTGCTGTTGACGTTAAAGGTTTAGGCTTGCAAGCCCAAACCATTGACACCCGTGAAGGTGCCCAAAGAGCTATAGACAAGCTCCAGGAAACTATCAAGGTGATAAGCGGTAACCGTGCATCCATTGGTACCTACATCAACCGTCTTGACTACACAGTCAACAACATTGCATCTATGGAATACAACATCCAAGAAGCAGAAAGCCGCATTCGCGACACCGACTTTGCAACGGAAACCACAAACTTCACCAAGAATCAAATCATGGTGCAGGCTTCCACAAGCATGTTGGCACAAGCGAACAGCTTACCACAGTCGGTTCTCGGCTTGTTAGGTTAATTGTTTTAACTCATAGAGTTATAAGGCTCTCCGTACTAAGTGCGGGGGGCTTTTTTTAATGAGCGAGTCTGCTATCCACGTATTCTTTGTCTTCCCGTTTCATAGAGCCGTTTTTTTCCAGAGCGTAAGTCAGGGCTTCTATGGTGCTGGTAAGGTGAGATTTCAGCTCGTCTATACGCTTATTAATAGCTGCCAAGTCGTTATATCTTAGCTCGTCTATACGGCTATTCAAAAAGACTTCCACGCCGTCTATTCGCTTGTCCAAGGAATGTTCTCGGCGGTCCATTTTGCTATTAAGTCGCATATAGCCAACATAGGCGATTGCTACTATCACTAGCATTCGCACATTTTCTGCGTTGACTACAAGATTTAAAACGCTTTCCATACCTGTCCCTCCTTTAAAGATACAAAATTATTCGGGGCAGGGCAGGCACGCAGGTCTGCTCCAACAATGTTTTTTTTCATAGAAACCTCCTTTTTTTTGGTTCTACTTATTAGACGTAAAAAAAGGGAAAAAATTCCCAAAAAAGTGAAAAAAAGTCAAAAAAAATCAAAAAAAGTGAATTTTGTCAACAAGTGTTTGCAAATAAGTATGCCTGCCACTTGATAAAGCATTTACGTATGGGCTTTTTTAAATAATTGCAGGCAAAAATGTGCATTTTTTTTAAAAAAGCCAATATTTTGTTTTGTATATTGTCCAATGAGAGGTAAGTATATGGCAACAATGGCAATAAAAACTGCGGCGATAGAGCCAAAAATTAAAAAGGCTATGAAAAATATAGGGCTTGAAGAAAGAACAGATGACCTTTTATGTATGCTTGACGAAATAGAGCTTGACTTAATGCTAAAGGAAAGCGAGCAAGAGGAAAAGGCAGGCAATTTCATAACTGTAGAGGAAATGAGGAAAAGAACTACAAAAAAACTAGAAGAAATACTATGCAGAAAAAAATAAAAATAATACCAATATGCGAAAAACAATTAAATAAGGCAATGGAGTATATAGCGGAAAATTCACCAAAGCAAGCCCAAATAATGCACGACCAGTTTTACAACACATTAAGCAAAATAGAGAAACAACCTAGTATAGGCAGACCATATAAAAAAGGAATGAGGAAAATAAAACTCGGCAAATTTAGATACAATATTTATTACAAAGTAAAAGATGAATATATAAGCATAAGAGGTATTTGGCACACAAGCAGAGGAACGGAGTTTGAGGATAATTGAGGTTAAATTATCTTCATTTCGGTTATCCCAATCTGAATCCTTTGCCCCTCTTTCAGCGGGCTTTTTTTCTCCACTTGGGTTCCGTCTATGAAGGTGCCATTTGTGCTGCCTTGGTCTTCTATAAAGAGGTCTTGGCTTTCGTTTTCAAAAAAAATTTTGCAGTGCCTTGCAGAAATGAATTCATCGGGTAAATATAAATCGCAATATGGGCTGCGCCCAATTAGCAAGCCATTTTCTGGAATTTGCAGGGTTTGGCGGCTTTCCTCTGGATATAAAATAGAAAGGGACGGCATTTTTGCTCAACGAAAACTGCTTCACCAGGACTCGAACCTGGAACCAACCGGTTAACAGCCGGTTGCTCTACCATTGAGCTATGAAGCATTGGTAGGCTGTAAATATAGAAATATTTTGCAGGGTTGTCAAGGTTTTTGGCTATATCTCCAAATCACCGCTCCACACGCTTTTTAAGCCTTTTTCCGTTCTAAAAAGCAAAGAACCGTCGTTATTGACCGCCTCAATTATCCCCTCCAAAACAGAGCCTTCGTCTATGACTTTCGCCTTATGCCCTGTGAAACATCCCATTTTTCTCCACTCCTCAATAAAAGGCTCCAAGCCCTTTTCTCGCAAAGTCTCAAAATTCGCCTTGAATTTATGCAAGAATTCCTGCAAAATGGCATTTTTGTCAAAAATTTTGCCCGTTTCAATATATATGCTCGTAGCCAAGCGGTCTAGGTTTGCAAAATCGGATTTTTCGGTGTTCACATTTAAACCAATGCCAAGCGAAATGCGCTGCTCTGGCAATAACTCAGATATTATGCCACATATCTTGTGCTTGTTCACCAAGATATCATTTGGCCATTTTATGCTCGCTTCAATTCCTTTTTCCCTTAAAATTTCTGCGAGGGTTATGGCAGCTATTTGCGTGGTTGGAGCATAGTGCTCCGGCTTTAGGTTTTCTGCCCTCAAAAGAATGTTAAAGCAGAGATTTTTGCCTTTGGGTGCAAGCCAAGCCCTTCCGTGCCTGCCTCGCCCCATAGTTTGGTTTTCTGCAACAACAACGGTCCACTCCGGCAAGTTTGCAAAATTATCCTTCATATATTTGTGTGTGCTTTCACATTCGTCTAGTTGCACAAGGTTCACTAGTTGTTCCTCATTTCCACAACTGTGGGCATATTTTTCCCCATTGTTTTTTCTTTTTTATACAACCTTCCGGTGCTATCATAATGAAATTGATCGCCAAAAAGTTCGCCTTCTTTGAAATTCAGCGAATCTTTCAATATGCCATTTCTATACCAGCTTCTCCAAGCTCCTTCTTTTTTCCCGTCTTTCCAATAACCCAGAACCAAAGGCTGCTTAGAATCTTTTGGGTAATCCGCCGTGATTTGTTTTAGCCCGTTTTCGTAAGTTTCTATTCTGTAATATTCTCCGTTTCTAAGCTGTGTGCGAACTTCGCCATTCATTCTGTTGTTTCGCCAAGAGGAGTCTTCAAAAACTCCGGTGCCGTCAATGAATTCCGCTCTTGAAAGCGTATTGCCTTGGTCGTCTAATTTGAGCCAAGTGCCGTTTCTAATGCCAGAATTCCAATTCTCAATTTTTCGTATTTTTGAATTCGCAAAATACTCAATCCAGCTTCCGGTTTTGAGACCGCTTTCAAACCTGCCTATTTTGTTGAGCGAGCCGCCTGGGTAATAGCTCATAAAAATTCCATTTGGTTTTCCAAATCTGCATTCCTGATAAATCAAAGGTTTGCCCTCACTGGAATAAGATTTAAAAAATCCAGATTCTATCGCTTCGTGGCAGGAATTTTCTTCAATTAAAACATCTTTCTGAAATTTTTTCCATATACCTACCGCAGAGTCGTTGCTATAAAATTGCTCACCGATGATATTTCCGTCTTCGTTCAAGATAGTCCATTTTCCTTGTTTGAGTCCTTTTTTGTAATAACCCTTTGCATAAGGTACTCTCTCCCTTACAAAAAATGTCCATTTTCCTTCACGCAGGGAATCTTTGTAATTGCCGCTTTCTACCACAAAGCCCGTAACGCTCCATTTGCGGTAAGCTCCGTTTGGAACTCCGTTTGCAAAAGGCATTTCCTCTGCTTTTATGCCGTTTCTGTACCAAGAATACCGAGCTAGTTTTTCTCCGTTTGGTGAAACATCGTAGGCTTCTTTGGGTGCGTTGTTGTCAAAAACTTCCACAACTTCCAAGTGGTTAGGCTCACAGGAGAAAAGGAGCAAACAAACAAGCAAGCAAGTTACTCGAAGTGTTGCCATCCCTTAACCTCAATTTTTTTTCCACTTAAAAAAATTCCGCTACCTTTTTTCGCCTTGCCTATTTTACTTATGGGGAATTTTTTTGTGAGTTTTAAAATGCTTCCCCTTGCCGATTCTCTCGCTGTGAATAATAAGCAAAAATCCTCCGCGCTTTGCAAAATAGCCTTTTCCATTTTTTCCACTTCCAAACGTACTTTTGATTTCTCGGATATATGCTGCAAGCTTTCTGCAATGGAATCACTTGTATCTATGCAAGCTCCAATGCCTTTTATTTTTGCGAGTTCTTTTCCCAAGTTCAGCGGCGGATTTACGGTTATTGTGCCCATATCTGAGCCACTTGGCGAGCCTGCGAGCCACACGTCATCGCCTGCTTTTGCCGCGTTTCTCAGCAAAATTTTGCCTTTTGCATTGCCAAAAACAGTTATGGAAAAAACTCCAGAACTGCCGCCTGTGGTATCTCCGCCCAAAATTCTCACATTGTGTTTTTTGCAAACATTAACGGTTGTTTCTGCAATTTCGTCTCGTATTTTTTTGCTCCAAGTTTTGTTCATGCAAACCGAAAAAAGAATTGCGCAAGAGGTGCCGCCCATAGCGTTTATGTCGGAGAAGTTGGAGAGCAGGCATTTTTCCACAGCCTGCGAGGGGGTGCTTAGGTCCAGCCTAAAATGCGTTCCTTCCACAGACATATCCGCAGAAATCAAGTATTTTCCAAAGACAAAGGCATCGTCCCCCGCCCCCTTAGCAAGCGAACCAGCTTTTGAGAGCAAGCCATTTATAAATTCAAATTCAGAGTTTGGCATAAACCTCTTCTAGAGTCAATTCGTTTTCTGCCATCATACAAGCTACGTAATAGAGTACTTGCGAAAGCTCTAAGGCGAGGGCATCTTTGCCTTCAAAACGAGCCGCCATCCAAGATTCCGCTGCCTCTTCTGCCAATTTTTTGCCAATGCCGTGCGAGCCTTTTTTAAAAAGCTCCGTTGTGCTTTTGCCTTCCGGCATTTTTTCTTTGCGGTCTTTCACCAAAGCGAAAATTTCTTCAAAGGTCATGGGGGGTAAGATAGAATTTTAAAACTCTTACGGTGAATTTCGCATTGCCCAAATTTTTGTATGGCATCTAAATGTGCTTTTGTGCCGTAGCCTTTGTGTTTTTCAAAGCTATAATTTGGGAATTGCTTGGCAAATTTCACCATTAGCCTGTCCCTGTGCACTTTTGCAAAAATAGAAGCAGCAGCGATGCAAGCCACTCTGCCATCTCCTTTTACTATGGGCATTTGCAAATCTTTGTCTATTTCCCTTATATGCAAATTTCCGTCAACCAAAATTTTATAGGGCAAATTTTTTTCATTTAGCTCTGAAATTATAGGGGCAAGTGCGCGCCTCATAGCTAGGAAGGTTGCGTTCAAAATTCCTATTTCGTCTATTTCCCCTGCTGAGGCTTCGGCAATGTAATGGTATTTGCAGTATTTTGGCAATTCTGCGAAAATTTGTTCGCGTTGTTTTTCGGTTAATTTTTTGGAATCGTTTAAGGCGGGTATTGTGGAGCCAGCCCACAAAACAACAGCGCCAGCCACCACCGGACCTGCCAATGGGCCGCGGCCTGCCTCGTCAACGCCTATTAAAATGCAGTCTTTAAAATGTTCGCTCAATGCTTGCTCGGCTTGGAAAAGGTTTAGATTTTTTGGCAAAATATCCAGCATTTTGAGAATTTAGAAAACAGGGTTTTACTATATTAACATTATGTTTCCTACCATGCACACTTTTCATATTCCTGTGATGGGCACGTCTTATACGGCAGATACACCTGCTAGGGTGGCTCCGTTTGGAATATCTTCCGTTGTATCTTTGGTGGACGATTTTCTGTTAGAGAGGTTTCGCAAAATTTACGCGGAAGAATATAAATTAAAATATGAACCCATACATCCAAAAGAACCAGATGGCAGAGCAAAGAGAATAACCGCATATCTTGATACTCTGGCAGAGGTGGTGAAAATTCGCTTTGAGTCCATAAAAAAACAACCTTTCTTTGCAAAAAACGAGAAAGCAAAGTATTTTGAAATGCTACCAACGGGGCACCATTTGAGGAGTCTTTACTTAAAGCTCATGGGTATGAAAGATACTCCCTCAAAGGAGAGAGATGAAATAGAAACGACTTTGAACCACAGCATGAAAGAAGGCTCAATAGATGTGAACATAATGGTCAAGCTAGACCGCTTGCCACCAAACCCAAACGGCAAAGAACCTTTGAGTGATGAATTCACAGATGCAAAAACCGCTTTGAAAGGCTATGCAAAATCTTCTCTGAAAAATTCCGCCATTGTTTTTAGTGCAGGCATAAACCAAAGCCTTTACAACTATATGGCGCAGTTCAAGGAATTTTACAGAAATGCCACAGGTGAAATAGGAAAAAGAATCATAATCAAGGCTTCGGATTTTCGCTCTGCTCTTATTCAGGGAAAATTTTTGGCGCGCAAAGGTTTGGAAGTGAGCGAATACAGAATTGAGTCTGGGCTTAACTGCGGCGGTCACGCTTTTCCAAGCCAAGGAATGCTCCTGCCTACCATATTAAAAGAAATTCGCTCGCAACGCAGCCTTTTGCACCAGTTCAGAGAAACCGTCGTGAATTTTTATAAATCAAAAGGCTGGAACACCGAGGTAGCAAAAGAAGCCCCTCCACCGAGAATCACCGTTCAAGGCGGCATTGGAAATTACGCCGAAGATTTGAGAATGCGTGAATACTATGGAATGGACGGCACCGGCTGGGGAAGCCCATTTTTGCTTGTGCCAGAGGTTAGCCCCGTTGACAAAGAAACAAGGGAGCAACTGGAAAAATCCACGTCCCAAGATTTGTATATGAGCGATGCTTCACCACTGGACATATATTTCAATAATTTACGCGGTTCGGGTTCCGAAAAATATCAGCAAAAACAAATAGCAGCGGGAAAACCCGGAAGCCCTTGTGTGAAAGGATTTTTGCAAAACAACACGGAGTTCAGCGAAACCCCTGTGTGCAAAGCGAGCCGCTTTTATCAAGAACGCAAATTAAAGCAAATTGAAGAAAGCGATGCGAGCGAAGAGCAAAAAGAAAATTTGCGAAAAGATGTTTATGCAAAGCAGTGTATTTGCGACCACCTTGGCAATAGCGGTTTGATTTTCTTTGGTGCAGAAAAAACAGAAGAAGCCCCGCAAGCTATTTGCCCGGGTCCAAACATAGCTTGGTTCAACCGAAGCTACGATATGCAAGAGATGATAGACCACATTTATGGTCGCATAGCAGACTTAACTCCACCAGAACGCCCGCATATGTTTGCAAAAGAAGTTGAGATGTACGGTAATTGGTTTGCCTTGCAAGTTGAAAAATTCAACGGCGATAAAGATATCGCTACTTGGCTGAAAACAGCCGCAAAAAATTTTGCCGAGGGTATGGATTATTGTTTGGAAGTAGCAAGCACAACTCCATTCCCCGGCGAGAATCTCGCAAGCATTCCACCGAGGGTTGAAATTGAAAAGGAAAGGTTGAAGGAGAGCTTAAACGTTTTGGAAAGGAAAATGGCTGCGTAAATTATTCCAAATCCTGGAACAATTCTGGGCAATGACCTTTCAAAAATTTCTTTCTCTCTTCATCGTCCATATAGGAATTGCCTTCTGCGCGCAACTCTTCTTCTTCGCCTTTTAATGCTTTCAGCAAATAATCCACAAGTCTTCCGTCTTCTTCTTCCTCTTCATCTTCCTCGTCTCCTTTTACATATTTTTGAAGGAAATTATCTTTTTGTTCTTCTGTTTCACCTATTTCATTTTTTCTCTGCGAATCCACTTGCATATATACGCTACCTGTGCGATAATCATTTTGTGTATGCGTATTTGTGCTAATTTCGCCTTTGAATTGAAGTTCATTGCCAGATTTAGAAACGGGCTTGGGAGCATCATCTGGTATAGAAAAGGGGTTGTGGTCGTCAGAAGATACCTTTCTTAGCTCATAGTTATTGCCTGTTACGCCATGAACGCTTGAAATATTCATAAAAACCTCGCTATAGAGTGGTTAATTTTGTACGTGCAAAAATTGTGCCAGAATAAGCGTGTAACGCTAGATATGTGGCATTCTATCGCTGAGGATGTTTATCGTTTCCTTTACCAACAAGTCACTGTAGTTATCTTCTTTGGGCAGTGCATAGCCCAGCTCTTTATGTGCGCGGACAATCATAGGGTCGGGAAGACCTGCAAGCCTAAAACCTTCTTCCCGTAGCAACGTGGAATGGTCTTTTGTCGTAGGCGGAAATTTACCGCTATATGCCGTATGGCTGTAGCTCAGGGCATCCCAGCATTGGCGACCGAGTTTCCACGCTTTACGGACAATTTCCTTCTTGGAAAATTTCGCAAGCGGCGCGCTTATGAAAAACTTGTTTCCGTAAGCGGCACTCAAAGCCTTTTCAGCCTTTTTTATGAACTTCAAAGAACAATCTGGATAGTTCGCAGTATCGCTGCCACATACCCCTGTGACTATAAAGTCTATGCCTTTAGACAAAGCATAGTTCGCTGCCAAGCTAAGGAAAACCATATTGCGAACAGGAACGTAGGTGTTCTCCACACTATCTCCTACCTCTTCAACCATTGTTTGATAATCCTTGTAAGTGTGCAAGTCCCCTCCGTCAAGCAGAGTTCCGCCTCTTAGCACCTCAGGGAAGTTTATCACCTCGTGAGGGATGCCTGCAATTTTTGCGATTATCTTTGCCGCCTCGCACTCAACCTTATGACGCTGCCCGTAATTATATGTGACTGCGATTAGATCGTGTCCAGCCGCCTTCTCCATAAAGAGGCAAGTCGTTGAATCCTGCCCACCACTGAACACCACTACCTTTTTGGTTTTCTTCATACAATTGTTAAAATAGAATTTTTCTATAATATACAGATATACAAGATATAGGAGTACTTTTATGCGTATAGATGAAATTTTTAATTCTAAACAAAAAACCAAAGTGCGAAGCATTGTCTCAGATAGAATGAGAAAAATAGAATTCAATCTCATTGAAATATTAATGGGAAAATCAAAGAACAACATAACTGCGCAAACTCTGCAATCTACGCAACCTAACTCTGCATATAACCTTTCTGTAAGCAAAGTACGCCCGCCAGACTGGAATAAAATTTACACAAAAAGCAAACCTGCGATGAGTGATGAGGAATTTGAAAAAGCGATTTCTGCATTGGCGGTTGAGTTTACAAAAAAATCCACAGAAATAACAAATTCAGGAAAAAGCAAGTCTGTGATTAATAGTATGCTTGATAAATTGAAAAATGAATATGATGACAAAAAAGCTAATTTAGAGCTACAATATGTATCAGTAGTTTCTCCCGACAGAAAAGCAGCTTATGCAAAAGCGGATTTGGGAAAAGGGCTGCTTGAATGGGGTCCAAATGGATGGGTAGCAATCCATACTGTAGCTGAAAAAGAAAGGATTTACAAATTTGCAGATATTTATGAGAAAGCATTGAAGGCTTAAGCCTGCCCTTGTAGCTTGCTGTATAAATTTACTATATTCTACCTATGATTAAAGAAAAAATCAAAGAAAAAGCCAGGGTCAGCGACAATGTTTTCGTTTATATCAGCAAAGATATAAAGGTGCATGGGGCAAAACTCAAAAAATACAGCGTTGGAATTATTGAAAGTAAGGGTAAAAAAGAGAGCAAAATCAATTTCATTTGGTTCAAAGAGCCAATTGCAGTTCCCAATAGCGACTATAAAATTTTTGACCCTCTAGAAACAGGAGATTTATTTTTGAAAAAAGTCTGCAATGTATGTCAAAGATTGTTGAACACTAAAACTTTTTCCGAAGGGCTTTCTTGCAAAGATTGCGAAAAAATAATAGACGGAGTTAGTGCGATTTCAAAAAAAAGAAAGGTAAAGAAGAAAAATAAATCAGAATCGAAAATTTTCAGCTGCCCTGTTTGTGATAAAACAACAATACCAAAATTGACAAACAAAATAGCCTTAGACCATAGCCATAAAGACTTGCACGTTCGTGGCTGGGTTTGCGATAGCTGCAATGCTGGCATTGGCAAGTTCAAAAACGATATAATATTGTTTGAAAATGCTATAAAATTTTTGAGTTAACCCAAACTTTTGCCCTTGCCCCTTTCACTTCCTTAACAAACCTTGGCACTAAATAGCCTGGTAAATTTTCCTTTAATTCCCTGAAAATGGATTTGGCTTGCTTCATTGGAACTTCAAAATGCGCAGTGCCCCCAGCTTTATCCAATTGGTGCAAATAATATGGCAAAACACCTTGGGAAAATAATTTCTCAAAAAGCTCGGTTAAAATTTTTGCACTATCATTTACGCCTTTTAAAAGTACGCTTTGGCTTAAAACAACAATGCCAATTTTTGTTAGGGCGCGAAAAATTTTCTCGGATTTTTTATCCAACTCATTAGGATGATTCACGTGCGCCACGAAAATCAAACGTTGACCGAGTTGTTTGAATAAATGCAGCAATGTAGGAGTAAAACGGCTTGGCAAAGCTACTGGCAGGCGAGTGTGAATGCGAATTCTTATGTTTTTTGGAATGGCTTTGAAGATTGCTTGCAGTTCATCGCTGTCTAGCATCAAGGGGTCGCCGCCGCTTAAAATAACTTCTTTTATGCTTTTGTCTTCTCTCAAAATTTTATGCAGTTTGGCAGGCAAGTTTTGGATTTTCTTCTTTTCCAAATTTTTTCTAAAACAAAATCTGCAATGCAAAGCACATTCGTTGCTCGCCATAACCAATAACCGCCCTTTGTATTTTTGCAAAATTCCACTTTCTATTTCTGCTTTTTTGTCTCCTGTGGGGTCGCGCACAAAGCCATTTGTTTTAATGTTTTCTTTTTCGGAAAATTTAACCTGCATTTTTAACGGGCAATTTTTGCCAACTGAAAATTTGGAGGCAAAACAAGCGGAAATTTTTTCGGGGAAAGGCATTATTCTGGATAAATATCGTCAAAACAAGCACAACAAAAATCATCTGGCTGGCCAGTGCATTCTCTCATTCCTTTTACGCTCAAATAGCCGAGGCTATCCACGCCCAGCATTTTTGCCACCTCCGCAGGTGCGAGTGCGGTTGCGATTAATTCCGCAGGGCTTGGGAAATCCATTCCGTAATTGCACGGGTGTTCAACGGGCGGGCTTGCAACGCGAATATGAACTTCTTTTGCTCCCGCATTTCGTATCATTTTGCAGAGAATTTTCAGAGTTGTTCCGCGAACAATGGAATCGTCAACCAAGCACACTCTTCTATCTTTTAGAACTCCGTTTATTGTGTTGAATTTAAGTTTCACCCTTTGCTCGCGAACATTTTGAGAAGGATCTATGAATGTTTTGCCTAGATAATGGTTTCTCAAAAGACCTATTTCAAATCGAATTCCGCTCTCTTGTGCGTAGCCAAGTGCGGCGGTTGTGGAACTATCGGGGCAGGGAATTACTATGTCTGCATCTACTGGGTGTTCTTGTGCGAGTTTTTTTCCCATTTTTCTTCGAACCTTGTCTGCGCTTTGCTCATAAATTCTGCTGTCGGGGCGGGCAAAATAGACAAATTCAAAAATACAAAAGGCTTTTCGGTCTTTTTTCAATAGTTGCTCGGAGTGAATTCCGTCTTTATTTATAACCAAAAATTCACCAGGTTGAATATCTTTAACGTAATCAACGCTGAGTAAATCAAAAGCGCAAGACTCGCTTGCGAAAAACCACGAATCGTTTTTTTTGCCCATGCAAAGCGGTCTAAATCCAAAACCGTCTCTTGCGGCATACATAGTATCCGGTGTTAAAAACAAAACGCAAAAACTGCCCTTGAGTTTTTTTATAGCTGTGCGAATCGCATCTGTCAAATTATCCGCTTTGGTGCGTGAAATTTCGTGCAAAATAACTTCGGCTGGGGAATTGCTCTGAAAAATATGCCCGCTTTCTCCCATTTCTGCACGAAGTTCGCCTGCATTAGTTATGCTGCCGTTGAGCACCACCGCCAAAAAACCCCACTTGCAAGTTACAAGCATAGGTTGCGCGTTTGCAAGCGTGCGGTTATTCACAGTGCTGGATCTAACGTGACCTATTGCTGCGATGCAGTTTTCGGCAATTTCGTCAAGTTTGCCATCTTGAACAAAACCAGCTACCAAGCCCATTGATTTGCGCACCCTAACCTTTTCTCCATTTGCGGCGGCAATGCCTGTGCTCTCTTGCCCTCTGTGCTGCAAAGCGTAAAGACCAGTGGACACATTGCGAACGATATTCACTCCATTGTAAATTCCCATTATTCCGCTTTCTTCATTAAGTTCGCCAATCATGTTTTCCTCTTTTTTCCAAATCCATTTTCTGTGCCGTGATAAAGCCTAACCATATTTGCCTTGTGTTTAACAATAACAAAAATCGCCACGATTTGAGATAAAATAAGAACGTAAATGTTCATGCCATCACACTCGTAGGCAAAACAAACCGCAGAAAGCACAGAAAGCATAGCACAGGCTCCGATGCTTGCCACAGACACATATTTTGTTGCCACAAACAGAAGCCCCCAAAAGGCAAAGCAGGTGAGAGCAAGCACTGGTTGCAAAGCGAGGAACACGCCGAGCGTGGTTAAAACTCCTTTTCCACCTTTGAACCTTGCCAAGCAGGTAAAGCTATGCCCCAAAACCACAAGCATTCCGGCAACAACTGGAAGCCAAGTATAAACTTCTGGGGTACCATTTAACTGCATTGCTATAAAAGGTGCAAAGAACCCTTTTGCCAAGTCAACTGCAATAACAGGCAGGGCAGGTTTCCACCCCAAAACCCTGAATACGTTTGTTAAACCGGCATTTTTGCTGCCGTATTCTCTTATATCTATTTTCTTGTAAATTCTTGCAACCCAAACCGCCGTTGGTATTGAGCCTAGCAAATAAGCTATTGGTAGCGCGAGAAGTGGATACATTGG
>JAITFN010000064.1 GCA_031281345.1 Candidatus Fibrimonadaceae bacterium | reverse complement strand
ACTATGGTTAGAAGGGGACCTTTTATACCTGCGAAAGAGGAGAGTTTTTTTAGCATACTGGGAAAATAGTAAATGCTGATTTAAAATTTCATTTTTCCTTTAACCTCTTCTGCCAGCTCAAAGTTTTCAAGCACAGAGAGCAAGCAAAAGCCAAACTCTGCGGCTGTTCCTGCCCCTCTTGATGTTATTATATCTCCGCTAATGACAACGGGAACGTCCAAGTATTTTTTGCAAAGAGGCTCAACATCTGCCCTTGTTGCCGGAAAACTCGTGGCTTCGTGGGTGCTGAGAATTCCAGCGTTTGCCAAAACTTTTGGGGCAGCGCATATAGCGGCAATTTTATTGCCTTCCTCATAGCTTTTTATCAGCAATTTTTTTACCAAGTCGCTTTTCAACAAGTTTTCGGTGCCTGGTCCGCCACCTGGCAAAACAAGCATATCAAAAAGTACAGCCTCAATCTGCGATAAAAGCGATTCTGCAACAACTGTTATGTTATGCGAGCCAGTAACTTCTTTTTTATCACTAATTGATGCGGTTTGGACTTTAATCCCGCCTCGGTGGAGGATATCGTAGGGGGCAACGAATTCAAGTTCTTCGAAACCGTTTGCTAAGAGAAAGAGGGCTGTTTTCATAATGGGGAGAATTTAGAAAAAAATTAACCGCCTCTTCCCACCCAATCTCCTCTGGAATATCCTTATCCGGCAACATAAGGCGGCAAATGTCACTTAAAACTTTTTTTGGGGAAACACCGTTTTCTCTCTCCCTGCAAATTCCGTCTGAGCCGTCTCTCTTGCTCAGTTTTTTTCCGTTTGAATCGTAAATAAGGCTGTGGTGAATAAATAGCGGCATCTCTGTTCTGCCTATGATTTTTGCAAGGGTTATTTGCTTATCAACGGAATCTTTCAAATCTTCACCACGAACAATCAAATCTATGCCTTCTTCAAAATCGTCAATAACAACGGCAAACTGATATGTCCATTGTTCAAGCGCATCCTTAATGGCAAAATCTTCGCCTTCTGGATTTTTCAGCATAATTTTTGGTTTATCGGTTTTGTAGAATTCATATAGCAAATTTTTTTTCTGCAACATTTCAAAATACTTTTCATAAATTTCATATCGCTCGCTTTGAATGCTCTCGCTTTGCCATTCAAAACCAAGCCACTCCAAATCTTTTTTTATAATATCCGAAAAATGTTTTGAACAACGCAATTTATCGTGGTCTTCAATTCTCAAATGAATAGAGGCGTTTTTTGCTTTTGCAACAGCGGCAACGCAGAGTGCGCTCCAAATATGCCCTTTGTGCAAATATCCAGTTGGGCTTGGAGCAAAACGTGTTTTCATCTTTGCGTGCGGCGCGGAACAGTTCCGGGATCCGCTTTTGGAGAGAGGTTTTTAGCAGAAGCAAGCGCAAGCATAAGGAGCAAATCTCCCTGCCCGCCTATGGTGCTTTCTTGAATCATAAAATCATCGGCATTATCGTAAAACACTCCGGCATTTGTGTTAAATTTTTCAAAGGAGTTGTTTTTTGGAATGGTAAAATATTTTTGCATTTCCAAGTGAGTCGCTTTGTCCCCCGGGCCTTCTGATAAAGCACCTGTGGGAAAAACTTTGGTTAAGCGGTAAATTCCGTTGTAAACATTGCGAATGCTATATGGCAAATTAGCAGATGCGAGCATTGCTATGCCCCAATTGTTGCGACCAAATACATAATCCAAAACACCCAAAAAAGGCAATGACAATTCTTTTCCCTGCAAACGCTCTGCCCTTAAATGAACATTCGCCATACCAATCCAGCGATGCAAACTGCCCCACACATAATCGCCAGGAACATTCCATATATTTTCTCGCTCATAGCGTTTCGCTTCCAAAAGCAGGCGGCTTTTTGCGGCTTCGTCTCCTTGTTCTGCTAAACGATAATTTGCAAATGCGTTCCAGTCGCTCCAGCTCACTTCGCTTGCGGCAGGCGGTGCATAAGCCTTTATATCGCCGAGTTCTGCGGCTGCCAAAGCCATATTGTCTTCGTCTGTTTGGTCAAAATAAAAATCGTTGATCACATTGCGTTCAAATGCGGAAGTTTGAGTATCGCTTTGCCTAGCACGGGCATAAATCGCTTTTGCTTTTTCTCTGTATTTTGCGGCTGAGTTTGCATCTAAGTTTTTAAACACATTCGCGCCCAAGGCGAGTGCTGCGGCTGTACTTCCCATATGCACGCGAGACAAAGCGCACAACGCGGGTCTTTTGCCATTTAGAACATCCATTTCTGGAAGTCGCCATCCTTGTTCATGGTCTTTACTGTCGCCCACTTGTATCACAAAAGTATTTTCATCTGGGAATGTTTTGAGCAAATAATCAAGGCTGTACTTGGCTTCGTCTAGAATATCTGGCAAATTTGAGGTGCTTTGAACTTTAACAAAAAGGGAAGGGTTTTCCATATAAGCACTCAGCAAATGCCAAGCGAGATAGGCTTCGTTCAATGTGAATTTTATATAGTCGCCAGCATCATAATGCCCGCCTTGCATATCTATGGTTTTGTGAGGAACCCCCTCTTGCCAAGCACCCTGCCTCCAATCGCCTTTAACCTTATGTACAATAGCGGCGCTGTCTCCCGAATGTTTGCTGCGCATAGCACGCAGGTGCATAAGCGTTTGAGTGGCGAATAGGGAATAGGGGTCATCTTTAATGAGTACTTGCTGAGTTTGGGCACCAGGTACTTCCAAAGCGTAGTCCCCTTTTTCTTTTAACTTGCTGAAATCTATTGTATATGTAAATGCCTGTGCTGCAAAAATATTATCGCCTGGCTTGCCTGCGGGAATTTTGCCGCTCAAAACCGTGACATCGTTTTTTTTCAAATTCCAAATTTGTCCGGCAATATCGGTATCGGAGAGAACAATGGCTGTTTTGTTGCGTTCTGGTGCATATCCAGCTTGATTTATTCTAATCCAAACACCTGCTTGAGCAGAGAAAAAGAACCCCGTAATGGCTATTGTGAACAGTGGAGAAGAAACATTCATCGCTTCCACCTATTATATACCGCACAACTGCCATAGAATATAATGATAATTAAAAATGTTGCTAATGGTTTGTCAAAAGGATTGTATTTCCATTGGGCAATTTTGTCTAAATACAAATGCAAAAATTCTATTACAACGCTGTGCAAAAGATATGCGTAAAAAGATACTTTGCCCAAACTTCTGAGCAAAGATATTGAAAGAATTTTAACTATAATGCCTTTGTCGTTTGCCAAAAAGAGCAATAGGGCAGAGTATAAAATTGGTGCTGCAATATGGTAAGACAACACGATATGTACTTGCTTGAAAGCGCAAACATTCAAGCATAGCAAAGTTGCAACTCCGAACAAAAACAAATCGTTTATCAAGGCTTTTCTAGGTAGCGGAATTGCTTTATTGAAAAATAATTTTCCAAGCAGCATTCCAGAGAAAAAATTGATGCCTCTAAAAGCGTTTGGCATTTCTTCAAAATGAAGAACAACAAAAAGCGAAAGTGCCCAAGAACCTAAAAACAACAACCAAAGGGACTTTTTGCCTAGCTTGTTCAAAAATCTTGAAAAACCCGGTGTTAAAACATAGCACAGAAAAAATACGGACAAAGCCCAAGAAGGCTGATTGAGGTGAAATCCCATTTTTGGGACAAAAGCCCATAATAGCGATATATGCAAAGCGAGGCTTTTAATTGCATAAGCGGTGTTGTCTAAAAGATGTGTTCTGTAAATTGTTATTGCAAAAATAATCAAAGTGCAAATTATATGCAAAGGGTATAGCCGCCTAAAACGCTCTTTCATAAAAGCTTTTAACTTAGGCACTCGCTCACGCTTGCTGAACAAAATTGAATAGATAAAACCGCTCAGCAAAAAGAACACATCCGCGGTAAAAAATGGACCTTTTATCACAGATCCCCAAAAAGTTCCTTTTGCATAAGAGAGTAAATCAGACGATGAAAAATGCAACAGAACAATATTTAAAGAAGCCAAAAAACGCAAAGTATCTAGAGCGGGAAAGTAGCGCATATTAGATAATTATTCTCCTTAAGCTCCGCAGCACTTCTTGTACTTTTTTCCTGAACCGCAGGGGCACGGATCGTTTCTGCCAACGGTTTGTTCTTTGCGCACGGGTTCTGGTTTAACCATACTGCCTTCGGTTAGCAGCCACTCGTTGTTTTTTCGCACAAATTCGGAAATTTCGTGGTGTTCTCTTACTACTCCATCCTGCTTGAATTTTGCAGAAAATTCAACCAAGCCTGTGTTGTGTTCCTCATCTGTTTTTGATTTGATAATTTCAAGACCAATCCACTGAGAACGTTCGCTCCACTGCTTCGCTCCTTTCTCGTCAAAATCCTTTCGCTGCTTTTCTTCAAGGCTATCTCTAAGCCAGAGAATTTCTTTTTTTACGTAAGCGGTGTAGCGCGAGCGCATAAGCATTTCTGGGCTACTGGCCAGTGCTGTTTTTTTGATTATCGGCTCGCAACACGTAGCGTAGCTTTTTCCTGAACCGCAGGGACAAATTTCATCACTCATATTATTTTCCTCAAAAGCCAAATTTCCTCTTTGCCAATTCTGCTTTCAACGCTTTTTCTCGGCACAATTCTCTCTTCAATCTCCATTATCCCATTGAATCTAGCTTCAAGTTCTTTGCTAGATATGCTGTAAGGAGGCTCATAGCCATATTTTTCCTCGCACAACGGGCAAAAAAATCCAATCAAAAATCCATCATCCTTTAACATTTTTAACCACATCTCCACATACTCGTCTCGCCTGCCGGGTTGAATGGAATTAAAGCCAAAATAATCGTAAATTATATCAAACTTTTTTCCACCTCTTTTTTCTTCGCAAGGGCTTAATAAAAACATATCCAAATTCAAGGCTTGCAAATTGCTGTTGTTATTTGCGAGCTGCTCCATTGAGTCCAAAGCAGAGGGGCAAAAATCAACGGCCAAAACATTATGCCCGCGTTTTGCAAATGCCTCTGCATCCCAGCCTTTGCCTGCGGCAGGAACAAGAACATCTCCGGATTTTGGGCAAGACGGATGCTCAAAAAATTCAAGCAATGCTGGCGTTGCTTCGCCTAAATCCCATTCGTCCAAACCCTGTTCATACAACATTTCCCAATATTGCGAGACATTTGGCGTTAAGGTTATTTCGTTCATACCGCCACCTTGCTTAAAGAGTTGTTTGAGAGTTGCCCGCAAGCAGCCAAAATATCGCGCCCTCTAGGGTTTCTGATATTTATTTGCACGGACTCCGCTCTTACAAAATTTAGAAATTCGTTCACCTCTTGTTCGGAAGGAGCTTGCAATTCTGGGTTTTCGTTATCGTTTAAAACAATGGCATTAACTTTGCATCTTCTGGGCTTAACTATGCGGATTAAATTTTTTGCCGCTGTTTTAGTACAAGTTTTATCTTTTATCAAAATATATTCGAGGGTTACCCACTCGCCGCTTTTTTCCATATAATTATCTATGGCTTTCAAAAGCTCGGTTAAATCCCAAGTTTTGTTCACAGGCATAAGGCTTCCTCTTGTTTCGTTATCTGCCGCAACAAGGCTCACAGCTAGTTGGCAAGGCGTGCCTCTCTCCAAAAGTTCTGCTATTTTTGGAACAATGCCGCTGGTACTGATAGTTAAACGCCCTTTGCCCATTGAAAAAGTTTTTTGGTCGTGCAGGCAAACGCAAGCTCTGTGAACAGCCTCCAAATTCATAAGGGGTTCGCCCATACCCATAAAAATCACATTTGTGACTTGTTTAATTTGCATTACATTTATTATCTGTTCTAAAATTTCGCCTGCTTCAAGCGAGCGGTTCAGTTTCATGCTTCCGGTGCGGCAGAATACGCAACCCATAGCACAACCCGATTGCGTTGATACGCAAACAGAGGCTCTTGTTTCTGTTGGTATCATAACTGTTTCAACTGGTAAATTGTCTGGTGTTTTGTAAAGCCATTTTATTGTGCCGTCTGCAGACTGCATTTTTAATTCTTCTCTGAGCGATTTTATGCTAAAACTGCTTTCCAGCAAGTGGCAAAGTTCTGCTGGAACATTTAAGCCTTCGTAAGTTTGCATTTTTTGCTTGAAAACCCAAGTGCGAATCTGCTCTGCTCTATAAGGTTTGTGCCCATTATCCAAAAGGAACAGGCGCAATTCTTCTTGCGAAAGAGATTTTATATCTTGGAATTTCATTATTTGTGAATGTAGAAAAAAGTGTTGCGCAATTTTTGGAAATTACCCTTTTGCGCAACATTTATCTTTAAGTCAGTTAAACCAGCTTATTTACTAAAAACAAGTTTTACTTTTACATTTTTGTTCATCCAATCATTGGTACCATCACCTGAACCATGATACCGGATAACAAATATGTATTCGCCACTGGTTGTCTTTTTAAAACTGTTTATGTCCACGTTAAGAAATGTTACTAATTCAGGACGCCACTGCTTATCTGACTTAAGATCTCTACTATCGCTAGCAATTTTATAGCTGTCACTCGCAATATCCGAAGAATATAGATGAACCCAAGCTTTTCCATCCTTTATTTCTGCCATATCCATTTGTATATAAAAAGTGATTTTTGTATATCCCTTTTCCTTATATTTGTCCAGATTAACATCAAAAGTTTCAGCAAATTTTATGACATCAAAAGATTTATTTATGAGAGGTCCATCATCATTTATTGTTTTAACATCGTTACCACCATCCCCTCGAATCGTTTTCCACTCTATTATTTCAGGGAAACTATTGACTACATTTATTTGTTTGCAACGTTCATCAACTTCCATTTGCAACGCCGTAGAGCGTGCAGCATCCATTGGCAATTCCCAAATACCGAAAAGACTTCCCGGATAGTAATCCGACCAAATTTCTTTGCCCTCAATGGAATTTATCCATTCGTTATAGCTGGAGTTGTCATTTACAAATTGCCCATATTCGGGCTTACCGCCAAAAACTAGGGTTTTTATATCGGTATTTGTGGTTTCAAAAGAACTTTCAATTTCCGCCAGCTGCTCGGAACTAAATTTTCCTCCGGCACTTGCGAAAATAAATTTCGTTTCTGCCGAGGTTTTGACATAATAGCCCAATTTGTCAATAGCTTTCTCGTTTCTGGCAACCGTGCTCAAATGGTGGTCAAGCCGTGCCCCATATATGCCCCCCAGCATTACGTGGGTTCCGTATTTGTCAACAAGCTCTTTCGCAGTTATAGACGAGTTATTCAGGTCTGCTTTGAATTCAGCGGTATAAAATGCATCCAATCCAGTCTTGTTCCTGATATGATATGCGCCCTTACTTATGTTAGAGGTAGTGGTGGCAAAGACGTATTCTGAATTTTGGATTCGGGTCTCTCCGAAATTTTTGCTCACCTCAGCCGCAAACGAAAAAAGGCCGAAAACTCCACTTCCACTGGCGTTTACCGACACTTTCTTGGTAAGTTCTTTACGGTATTTGTTAATATCCGACCCTGTAATGGTCTCAAATTCGCCAAAAACCATATTGACGTCTTTTAATATTCTATTAGCTGCAAGCAGTGCATCCTGATCCAGAATTGGATACTTGATGCTTCTTGGGGAAGCATAAAACCCGTTGGCATCGTAACCGTAGCCTATGACGGCTTGCATGTGTTCTGGTAATTCAAGCTTTGTTATCGGAGTGCCGCCGCCTTGGTTGCTACCGCTGCTATCGCCTTGGCTGCTACTGCTGTTACCGCCTTGGTTACCATCGTCGGTATTATCATTGCTGCAAGCGTTGAATGCTAATGCTATGGCAAACATTACTACCAGCATTGCCGCTTTACTGTTCATTTTAACTATATTCATATAGCCTCCATAGATGTTAAAAAACCTTAATCCTTAATGCAACGAACGGAAACTGAGCCTTCCTTCAAAGATCCGCCTTCAGGAATTGATACAGTTCCAGTATTATTAATAAAAAGTACATAAGCACTATCATCATCACCATCAATTTCATCAATGCTCCACCAACGAGTTTGTGAAGTACCATTCCAATTTGCAAAATCACTTGCCCCTACAAGCACCTCAAAATCCGCTTTGCTCGGCAAGCTCCAGCCGTTGGGACAAGCTCCTGCTGCCGTTGCCTGTGCCCAAGTGAATTTATTGCTGGTGCCGCCTTTTAAATCCTCTTTCATCCAAGTCTGTGTGCCTATTGTCACAATGCCATACAAATTGCCATTGTTATCGCAAACATTCTTTGCCAAAGAGTATATCTCCCCATTGCACATCGGAATAACCAATGGACGGTCAGTGCCGCAAGTTATGATTGCAGGTCCTTTTCCCAGCTCATCTTGATCCAAGGTGCAACCTACACCATTCTCAATTACAAGTGTTTTATCGCCGCAAGTAAGTATGTTTCCATCTAAGGAACAACTTGTGCCGTCTTTGCCATCTTCGCCGGAGCAGGAAAGGGTGAATACTGTGGCAAACATAATGCTTGCTAAAAACAGAATAAATTTGGGCTTATTCATAGTCAGCCTCATATAGTTAAATACTTCTCATAGTAATATACATTATTTTTACAAAAAGCGACAGTTTTAAAAAAATATTTGCATATAATACAATGTTAACGAATATTTTTCAGTAAATCACTTGCTTTTATCTGCATTTTGGCAATAGCACCGTGCTTAGTGGTTATTTCCATTTTGGAAATAGCCACTTTTTCATTAAGTTCGCCTTCTGCAAAAATATTTTTCAGATGCTTGTTTATAGCTGGAACACCGACATTAAAAAGTTCCGCCATTGCCTTTTGCGTAAGCCAAACAGTTTCGTTTTCCAAGCGAACCTCTAATTTTAATGTGCCATCCGGCTGGTACAACACAAGTTCACCCTTGTTTTCTTTTCGTTCCATAAACGGAATGTAGAATTTTTCTATCTTCTCTACCGATAGAAATGCAGAGAACAGTTGTAAAAAGAAAAAAATCCAAAGCAAAAGCCAGAACCGTAGCTACTCCCGTTGAACCTCAAATTCAGGGCAGCGGTAGGGGGAAGATTATGGCACTGTTTGTTTTTTTGTTGACATTCATTGGAATTTCAGTTCTTTTTTTAATCGGAGACTTGTTTGCGGAACCTGGCACAAACAGAAATCTCTTTGGACCTTATGCGGCAAAATTTGCAGACACTCAGCTATGTTTATTTGGGCCTCTTCCCTTGACCTTTTTGCTTTTGTCTTGCTGCTCTCTCACTATTTGGTTTTATTTGAAAAAAGTTTCCGTGCCACCAAAAAAAAGCATTATTTCTTATGGGCACTATGCCTTTGGTTTTGTGCTTCTTTATGTTTTTTTCAGCGTAATTTTGTCTATAATAATGCCAGATATTTTTAAAAATGTTCCGTTGAGCATTAAGACTGTTTCACGGGAATACGCTGGTTTAATAGGTTTGTTTTTGGCAAAAAGAGCATTTCCGCCTATTTTTGGGCAAGATACGGGCGGGCTTTTGTTCTGTTCATACCTTGGCGTTATTATGACTTCTTTTTGTTTTGGGTTAAAACCAAGGCATTTGATAGAACTAGCAAGAAAAATAAAATTTGGCGTTCAAACCATACTTTACAATTTTGATTTTGCAAGAGAAAAACCAAAAGTCACTATATATATGAGGCAACCAGATACTGGCGATTTTGTTGCCGTTAGGCTTGGAGAGGTTAGGCCTGCAAAAGGTTCGCCTTTTGGAAAACAAGAAAAAGAAAATTCGGCCATAAATAAAGATCCTTTTATTCCAGATGCAGAAACTCAAATTATCTCGGCAGAAGAATCTCCTACAGATGTAATAGAAAAAATAGAACGCGAGCTTAAACGTGCCACAGACCCGCGCGAAGTTCGCAGGCTGCGCGATGAGCTTGCCGAATATAGACGCATAGAAGAAATGAACAAATGGGAAGACGTAAAAGGTGGAGAGCTTAAGATAGAGGGTTTGCTGGGAAAGAGAGAAACAATAGGCAATGAACCATTAATAGTATTAGATGAAAAAGCACCAACCGAAATTCCAATTGAACGCCACACTCAGCTCTCAGACATAAACGCTCAACTGACCACAAGCATAAGCGCACTTGCCCTCACTCAATACGACGAATACCGTATTCCCTTAATCCACGAAATTCTCGGTCCCGTTCCAGACCAAACCATAGATTACACCGAAGAAGAATTGCAAAAAATAGGCAAAGACATAGAATCGCAATTGGATAATTTCAAAGTGAAGGGCAAAGTGACCGGCATAATGACCGGACCCGTAATTACCCGCTTTGAAATAGAGCCAGGCCCTGGGGTAAAGGTATCCAGATTTGAAAATTTGGCAGATGACTTAGCTTTAACGCTTAGAACAGCCTCGGTTAGAGTTATAGCTTCAATACCAGGCAAAAGCGCGGTGGGCATAGAGATACCAAATCGCAAACCTCAAATTGTTTTTGGACGTGAAATTTTTGAATCTCCCAAATTCACCAAAGACCCAAAGAAAATTCAAGTGGTGCTTGGCAAAGACATTATGGGCGATTCTTATGTAACAGATTTAACCAGAACTCCGCACTTGTTAATTGCTGGGCAAACTGGAGCCGGAAAATCTGTTTGCATAAATGTTCTTTTGGCAAGCATTTTGTTCAGCAAAACGCCAGATGAAGTTCGCCTTATTTTGGTTGACCCAAAGGTTGTGGAGCTTGCTATGTACAAAGATATTCCGCATCTTTTGCACCCCGTTATAACATCGCCAGAGGTAGCGGTGCAGGCTTTAAAATGGCTTTGCATGGAAATGGATAGGAGATACGAGGTTTTGGCAACGGCAAGAGTGAGGAACATAGAGGGTTTCAACGATAAGTTCAAGGCCTCGGAGCTAGGTGAGGAAGTTCCAGAAGAAGAGCGCAAACTGATGCCCTTTATTGTTGTGATAATAGACGAACTTGCAGACCTTATGATGACGGCTGGCAAAGAAATAGAAACGAGCATTGCACGAATAGCGCAAAAAGCAAGAGCTGTGGGAATTCATTTGGTTTTGGCAACGCAGAGACCCTCTGTGAATGTGATAACGGGTGTGATAAAGGCAAATTTACCCTCTCGCATAAGTTTCAAGGTAGCCTCTTATATAGACTCTAAAACCATTTTAGACGGTGTGGGGGCAGAAAAATTGCTTGGAAAAGGCGATATGCTGTTCCGTTCCAACGATAATCCCGAACCTGTGCGCATTCACGGGGCATTTTTAAAGGATTCGGAGGTAGAAACCCTTGCAAACGCCTGTTCAAGCCAAAATGTGAACTTTGAGCGAGTGGAATCTTTTGATTTGGGAGAGGCCGAAGGCGAAGATGGAAGCCAAATTACCCCTGTTAAGAGCAAAGATCCCTTATTTTGGGAAGCCGCACGTATAGGCTTGGAAGCGGGGGAACTTTCAATAAGTACCTTGCAGAGGAGGCTCAGTATAGGTTTTTCCCGTGCGGGCAAAATAATGGACCAGTTGACGGCAGAGGGTATTTGTGGCAAACCAAACGGCAGCAAACCCAGAAAAATGCTTATGAACGAAGAAATGCTGGGTAATTTGGAAAAAAGATAGCATAAAATTAACTATCTATCAAAAAAAAATGTATTTTTAGATAACTATGGTTAAGCAAATCTCCATTTTACTTATTTTGTTATTGCTTTGCGCAGATATTGTTTGGGCACAGAGATCCGTTGTATTAGATGACCGTGCAGCGCGCAAGAAGTGGGAAGAAGACCAACGTGCAGACGAATATGCAAACTCTCTGCGCCGCCGCGATTGGCTTAAAGACCGCCTTATTTTGGAAATGGGAATGGGAACCAAATTCCCCACTATGGGTGCTGATTGGCTCGGTTTTGGTGCTGGTGTAGAGTATATAACCAAGTGGCACGCTTCGGCTTTTTTAACCGCAGGTTTTATACTTTCCCATGAAGACCCTGTTTTTCCTCCGTCAGACGATACCATTGCCAAGGGCTATAATCTAGACGGTGGTTTGGGTTGGCGTTTGGGTTTTGCGTATTACCTATTCCCAAAAAATCCAATACATTTAAGTTTCCAGGTCTCTTATGGAACGGTTTTCTACGACCACGTATCAGAACCCACCTCTCCTAACAGCGGTGTTCGCTCCATATTGCTTTGCTACGGTTATGAATTTGATGCGGTAGTTTCTTATTTGAGCGATCAATGGTATTTCGGGCAGTTGATAGTAGGTGTTTACTCCATAGGCAACGGAATCAAAGCCAAAGGGTCTAAAGATAAAGGCGACTCATTTGACTCATTTGGAAGGTCTAATCCGTCTTGGGATTGGAAACTCGGAGAAGGTTATGTTTCTAGGATAACGGTAGATAAAGAAGGCGAGGCCATTCCACCTGTTGGTGTTGTATTTGGTATAGGTGTAGGCTTTGCGTTTGAAGAATTCTTCCCAGACGATACTGAACTCCGCCGCAGAGAACGCGAAGGTAACAAGGCAAAACAAAACCAGTTCCGCAGACAAAATTCCTCAACATTCAGGTAAGCTATTTAATTTTGCTTAACTCCGATTGTGCTTGCAAAGCTCTTGGGCTTTTTGGATAAAATTCCTGAACTTTGCGTAGAGCTGCCTTTGCAAGGTCTTTGCTTCCCATTCTGAGTAAGCATATACCTATTTGAAATTGTGCATCTGGCTGTTTAACGGATTCTGCGTAAAAGAATACCTTTTCAAAAGCGGAGATAGCCTGCGCATAGTTGCCGAGTGCCATTTGCGATTCGCCAGCCCAGTACCAAGCGGCATCTGCCCAGTCGCCTCTTGGGTAAAGAACCGTAACCTTTTCAAAGTTTCTTGCTGCATCACTGTATTTTTTTTGAGAATACAAATACTGTGCGTGTTCATATTCTGGAGGCAAGGGGCTTGGAGCTGTGGGAGCTTGCTCGCGGCTGGGGTTTATCAATGGAACTTTATTTTGGTTTTCCAAAAATTTGCGTAAAAATATAACCTCTTCCCTTAAAAGAGCTAATTGCAATTGATTTTCGTTTGTCATAGCCATAGGTGATGTTAAAGATAAGCTATCTAGCAGGTCTATTCGCCTAGACATATATTCCAAATAACGCGAAATGGAGACTATTTTCGAGGAATCTGACTTTGCAAGGCTCAGGGCTTCGTTTGCCGTTGCCTCTACTTTATATATATCAACGCCAGAGGGAGTGGATTTTTTGGATGGCGCACAAGCGGCAAAAAAGCCAGCGGAGATTAAAAAAGGCAAAAATTTGATGGATTTCATACAATAACTTAATCTAGAAATTTTCTAAATTAGAAAACGTGTTTTTTGCTCGGTTAAAATTATTTTTTCTGTTCTTTGTGCTTGCGCAAGGTTCTGTTTTTGCCCTTAGCGATGGCAGTGATTTTTTGGTTGTGCCTTCTGCAGAAGTTTTAGGCGATAAAGCATTTCAGGTTCGTGGAACCATAGGCTATCATCAATCAAGCTGCATTAGCAATACTATGTGCGACAGGCATCCATTTGTGAGTTCGCTTCGTTTTGGTCTTTTAAATTCTTTGGAGCTAGGGCTTCAATTTGGCAACACCATTTCTTTAGATGTGAAAGACAGAGTTAACAAAGCCTTTTTGGTTGTGCCTGCCATTGCGATTGGAGCAAGGGCATTTGTGCAAAGTCCAGAGGCATATTTTTATTCCGTTCCAAAAGCAGAGCGCAAAGAACAAACCGGAGAATTTTACACAGTTGCGGAATGGGGCAACGAGTGGTGGAAGCTTTTGGGCGGAGTATCGGTATTTCCTTTTATGAGAGCAGATGATATAGCACCTTTTTGGGGCTTTGAGCAGGGCATAGGAACACCCAAATTTAGCATTACTTACGAGGGATTTTTTAGATACGGATTTACACATCACAATGCAGGATTATCATTAAAGCCCATTAAATATTTGCAAATAAGCGCAGGCGCAAGCGAATTTTACAGATATTTCTTTAATGATGACGGAAAGTTTGGCTTTAGAATCAAAAATACCGGTGCGCATAACGGCTACCGTGCCCCCGGAGTTTATATGTCCATTGCTATTAACGGCGGGTTCACCGATAGTTTTCAAAGCCAAAAAAACGAGGTTGATAGTTTAAAAGAACAACTTGCGGTTCAAAATATGGATTTAGTGAATTTGCGTGAAAAAATGGATAACCTTGAAATGCTCTATTACTACGAACTAGACCCAAGCGGAAACGGTGGTTATATGGTGGATATGCAAAAAGAATTCAAGGAAATTGTTGCAGGTTATAAAGCAGACGATTTTAATCCAGACTCATTGCAGGCAAAAGAACAGATTTTTATAGAGAAAGGAATGGTAGCAAAGAGATTTCTTATTAGAGAGGCGAAAAACAGAGGTCTTGCAGCAGACAACAGAATTACCGCTATCCGCATAATGAGTCATTTTCCCGACCCGATTTTTTTAGAACCTTTAGGCAGCATAGTTGCAGACAATTCAAATGAATACATTGCAAGAGAGGCCGCTCTTGCCCTTGGCGTTATAAACACACCAGAAGCACGTAAAGTTCTTTCCACGGTAGCCGATCAAACAACTGGAATTGTTAGAGAAACAATAATTCAGATACTAGGAGCTTTGTGACCGAGAGTCGAACAGCAATTTTAGATATAAAAAACGTTAAGCGTGATTTTTGCATGGGCGCAGAAACAATACACGCCTTGCGCAGTGTTAGCTTCTCTATTTTCGCAGGGGAATTTGTGACAATAATGGGTGCAAGCGGTAGCGGAAAAACAACTCTCTTAAACACTCTTGGCCTGCTAGATAAACCAACGAGCGGCGAATATATTTTAGACGGCAAGCCAACTTACAAGCTAAAAAAAGATGCGCTTGCAACACTCAGAAACAGAAAAATAGGTTTTGTATTTCAGAGTTTTAACCTTTTGCCGCGCACAAGCGCACTTGAGCAAGTTGAATTGCCCCTGCTCTACAATTCAGAAATTTCTTCTAAAAAACGCAGAACTATGGCGATGGCCAGTTTAGAAAGAGTGGGGCTTGCTAATCGCAGCGACCATTTGCCAAGCCAGCTCTCTGGCGGGCAGCAGCAGAGAGTAGCCATAGCGCGCGCACTTGTGAATAACCCCGTTATGATTTTAGCAGACGAAGCAACGGGAGCATTAGACGAGCGTACCGGCTACGAAATTATGGTTTTGTTTCAGGAATTGAACAAGCAAGGGAAAACCATAGTTTTTGTGACCCACAATCCAGAAATAACGGAATTTAGCGATCGCACAATAAAATTGAAAGACGGAAGGCTTTTTAGTGATACTGCTACAGAAAACATAAAATCTGCTGCAGAAGCTTTGGCAAAGTTGCCTGCGCAACAGGATTAGGTAAATAAATGTCAAATTACCTCAGTCGCAATCCCATGCTTTACCCCGTGGTCGGATTTCTCGCTTTGATTTCTCTTGGTACAATTTTATTGCTAATGCCTTTCAGTTCAAACTTTGGTTTAACATTTTCAGATGCACTTTTTATGGCAACATCTGCTTCTTGCGTAAATGGGCTTGCTGTTATATCTGTTGGGCACGAACTCAGTTCTGTGGGGCAGTTCATATTGCTCAGTTTAATAGAGGTGGGTGGCATAGGGATAATGGCTATTTCAACCATAATAATGCTTATTGTACATTCCAAAATGAGTTTTGGGCAATTATCGGCTTTTAACAGTAGCTATTCCGCAGACGATAGCTCAAGCACTGCTCATGTTGTGATGAAAGTGGTGATAATTACCTTGGCTATTGAACTATGCGGTGCCGTTTTGCTGTTCACGCAATTTTCGGATATGCCAACCGGAGAGCGTATTTTTTTCTCAATTTTTCACGCCATAAGCGCATTTTGCAATGCAGGTTTTTCGCTACTAGATAATTCCATGCAAGGTTTTTCCACAAATGTAGTGGTGAATGCAACTTTTATATTTTTAATAATCTGCGGTGGTTTTGGCTTTTTGGCTTTGTCTGAACTTGTGTCATCTAAAAAAAATAAAATACCTGGCAAATATTTAACTTTGCACACAAAACTCGTTTTGCTTATGACAGTTACGCTGATAATTTTTGGAACGCTTTTGATGCTGAATATGGAATGGGATGGTGTTTTGGAGGGCTATTCTTTTTTCGATAAAGTATTGATAAGCCTTTTTCAATCAGTGACTGCACGTTCTGCTGGTTATAGCACGGTGAATTTTGCCCTTCTCGGTGCACCTTTGCTTTTCTCTATGATTTTGCTTATGTTCATAGGGGCAAGCCCCGGAAGCTGCGCTGGTGGCATAAAAACAACAACAGCGGCGATAATTGTGCTGCTCGGCATAAACAGATTTTTGGGTCGCAAAAAAACGCAGGTTTTCAACCGCACAATACCAGAAGAAACCGTATCCCGTGCTGTGCGAATTTTTGTTCTCTCTGTTATATTCATAGCCATAGCTTGCATTTTGCTTTTGGGTTTTGAAACCACAAATTTGTCTGTGCGTTTTGGGCAAGAACGTTTTTTGGAATTATTGTTTGAAACTGTTAGTGCGTTTTCAACTTGTGGTTTGAGCATGGGAATAACGGAATATTTAACAACATCTGGAAAAATTCTGCTATCTGTGGTTATGTTTGTAGGCAGGCTTGGTCCTTTGGTTTTGGTTCAGGCTGTGGTTTTGCAACCGCACTCAGATGCATATTATTCAGAGGAAAACGTGATGGTGGGGTGATATGTCTAAACAATTCGTGGTGATAGGGCTTGGGAATACAGGCATTCTTTTGGTGAAGCGTTTGTCGGAACTTGGGCATTCGGTACTTGCCATAGATAAAGAAGCAGAGATTGTTCAAGATATAACGCCTTTTGCTTCGCAGGCAGCAGTTGCAGATTCTCTGAGAAAAAATATGTTGCAAAAATTTCCGCTTACCAAGGCAGATTTTGTGATAGTGTGCATAGGCTCTCTTGAAAGTTCGCTTATCACCATTCTAAACTTAAAAGAAATGGGTGTGTCAAAAATAATGGCAAAAGCAAACGACACAGCTCATTGCGCAATACTTGAGAAAATGGGTTTGCTCTCTGAATACATATTCCAGCCAGAACGCGATATGGCCGCCGAACTAGCGAACAAACTTGATAAAATAGGTCGCCCAAACATTTTGGATTTTATGCCGCTTATGGATGGTCATTCCGTTGTGGAATGGAAATGCCCAAAAAACTTGGTTGGCAAAACACTGATGGATGCCAATTTGATAAACAAGTACGGAGTTCAGGTTATTGCTATTAAAGACGCAAAAACGGGAAAGCTGAATGCAGTTCCAAAAGCTCAATACGTATTTGGCGATGGAGACGCATTATTTTTATTTGGCCCAAACGAAGCCTTGGATAAGATGTAAATTTTGAGATGCAAACATATCTCCATACAAACTTAGAAACACTTGCAAACAAGTTTTTAGAAGATGTTTTATCTAAAAGCAATTTTGGCGCAAGCAACACAAAAGGTGGTTTTTTAACAGGCGGTAGCTTGATAGTTTGCGAGTCAAAAGGCTTGCAGGAATATTTGCGAAAAACTTGTGCAGACAAATATGGAATATGGACTGCCTTGCCATTTAAACCGTTAGCTGGACTTTTAATGCAATGCGCGTACAATTTATCCAAAAGCAAAAAAGACGAAAAAGAAAATATATACAATCAGCACAATTTGGTATGGGCAATTTACGCCTTGTTGGAAGGCGAAAAAAAAACATTCTCCTTTGCAAACGAAGTCACTTCTTTATTTTTTGCATATCAAATTTACAGACCGGAATTGATTGAAAAATGGGAAAATAACAAACTAGATAAAAGTATTACAAAAAACGAAGAATGGCAAAAAAAACTTTGGCTTGAACTCAAAGAGAAATATGAAGACGAACAGAATATATATGAGCTTTATAAATCTATTGAAAGTGAATTAAAAAACGAAAAAAAAATTTTGCCAAAACAGATTTTCATCTTTGCTCCCTTGTCAATTGCTCCCATTCATCTATCGACATTAACCCATTTATCGCAGGCGGGCAGCAAGGTGAATTTATATTTGCTTCAAGTTAGCGAAGAATATATAGGAACATCTGTGAGCGACAAACAAATTGCAAGAATACGAAAAGAGGCTTGGGCAAATAATAAAATTGCAAACGAAAATGAATTATACTGGGATTTAGGCAACAGACTTATAGCAAATTTGGGCAGAAATGCACAGGTAATTTATGAGCAAATATCTGAGTACGAAGAACAGGGAAAAGTATTCTGCGAGTTTTTGAACTCTGAAAATAACAACTCAAGCGAAACCCTGCTTTCAAAAATACAAAACGACATAATTCAAGATAATAATGAACCTTATCCCTTGTCCCATATCCCTTATCCCCTAAATACGGGACTAACATTCAATAACTGTTTTTCTCCTTTAAGAGAAATTGAGGTTTTATGCGATTATTTGCTTGACTTATTTGCAGAAAAAAAAATATTGCCAAACGAAATAGCTGTTGTTTCTCCAAATATTGAAAATTATGCAAGTTCAATAGAAAGTGTTTTTGGCAGATACAATATTCCATTTCAAATAGCAGACCGAGATGTAAAAAAATACGACAAAACGACGCAGCTTTTGAATTTGCTCTTTGCGCAAATTGGCGGCAGATACGAAGCACCCGATATTCTCGCTCTGTTTGAATATTCTAGGTTCGTGCAAGGCAAGGAATTGGATTCAAACGATAGGGAGCGTTTGGAAAAATGGGTTAAGGAAAATGCAATTAGGCATAACTTAAACAGCCCCACCCCCGCCCCTAATTATTCTTTTGCAGGTGGGTTTGAACAGTTGAAAGCGGGCTTTTTTATGATTTCGGAAGATGGATTTTCTGAACTTGGCGATTATTGTTATCCAGATATAGAAGGAAATGCCGCTCATATTTTTGGCGAGTTTGCATATTTTGTGAAAACTTTGGAAAAATTTGACACAGAGAGCAAAAAGGAAAAACTGATTGAAGAGTGGAATGTTTTTTTAAAGGAAAATTTGCAAGTATTTTTTGGTGAAGATGCAACTGATTTTAACGAGGACCAAGACGACCCTTACCAAAAAGTTATAGAAGTGTGGAATTCCTTGAAAGAAGAAATGTACATCGGTTTTGGCAATAAGCAAAAAATGCAAATTAGTTTTTCAACTCTAAAAAACGCCTTGCTCAGAAAAATGGAATCAAGCGCAAAATCATCATATTCTATGACGGGCAAAATATCCTTTTCAAATTTTGAAACCATACGTGCCGTTCCACACAAGGTTATTTGTTGTATAGGAATGAACAGCAAGGAATTTCCACGCCAAGTGCAGAGCAAGGAAATAAGCCTTATGACAGAATACAAACAAGGCGATAGAGATATTGCAAACGAAGAGCGTTTGATGTTCCTTGAAATAATTTGCAACGCAAGAGAAAAACTTTACATAAGCTGGATTGGACAAAACGAAAAAACAGCAGAAGACCTTGAACCGTCAAGCGTAGTGATTGTGTTTTTGAAAAATTTGGAAGAGCAATATAAAATAAAACCAGAAGATTTAATAGTTAAACACCCATTGCAACCTTTCTCAAAAAAATATTTCAATGGAACGTTAAGCACGTACGACAACAGATGGCTCAAGCCCGAAAATTCTGATTCAAGCAATATTTGGGAATGGAGAATTCAAGTCAAAGAAACAGAAGAAAAAAGAGATATTGACGCTTTATTTAAAATTTTATCTGATACTCCAAAGTATTTTTTAAAAACCATATGCAATATAGAATTGCCAGAAACTATTGAACTTTTGGAAAACACAGAACCATTCATTGTGGAACGCGGACTGGATAAATGGAAATTATCGGATTTGATTTTAAAGAATGAGAACCGAGACAAATATATGGAAGAGATTAAAATTTCCAAATTAAGGGGCAGTTTGCCAAGCGGCAAATTTGCGAGCAAAATTATAGAAAATGCAGCAATTGAAATGGAAGAGTTAAAGGAAAAAGCAAAAAATGAAAAAGAAGGAACCTATTGGATTTATCCAAGCAATGATAAAGGCAGATATCGTTTAAAACATTGGTTGTATCATTTGAATTTGAATGCCGAGAAAGAAAATCAAAATACGAAAATATTTTTAAAAGATGCGGTAATAGAATTACGAGGTATGCCGAAAAAAGAAGCAAATGAAATTTTAAATAAATTATGGGAACTGAAACAGGAATTGGAAAAAAGAATGTTGCCAATTTTCCCAGATGCCGCTTGGGAATATTTGAAATCCAATAAAAGCGAAGCCGAGAAGATAAAAGTCGCAGAAGAAAAAATTTTCGGCGATGGTTTTAACAAGGGCTTAGTGGAATATTCTGGGTATGCGAAAAAGATTTTAGGGGAAGCGAAATCTTTTAAGGATTTGGGGGTGGAAAAGGAATTTGTGGATTGCTCGGAGCGGTTGTTTGGGGGGTATAAAAATGCAGCCTCTTGACATCAACACCCTGCCCCTAAACGAAAAAGTCCTCATAGAAGCAAGTGCGGGCACGGGCAAAACGTACACCATAGGCTTAATAGTCCTTCGCTTGCTTTTGGAAAAATTTTTACCCATAGAAAAAATAGTTCTGATAACTTTCACAGAAGCCGCTACCGCAGAACTCAAAAAAAATACATCGGAGAGGATTAGAGAATATGCCTCAAATAATAGCGAAAATTTAAGCCTAACACAAAAAGCAAATTTGTTAGATGCTATTGCACGCATAGACGAAATGCCTGTTTTCACCATTCACGGCTTTTGCAAAAGATTGCTCAGCGAGTTTGCTTATGAGATTGGGAATTTTGAGGAGATGGAGATTATTGTAAATCAGAGGGATATAGAGAATAGGGTAGTGGCAGATTTTTGGCGGAGAGAAATTGAAAAGTTGGGAAATTCAGAAATAGTGAATTTGCCAGATAAATTTTCTCCAGAGATTTTAAGAACGGGAATAGAGAATGTTATCAATTTTCCCGATGCGAAAATAAAATGCGAAGATAAAAAACTGGAAAAAAATGGCGACAATTTGGTTGCAGAATTGCAGCATAAAATGGGGAAGGAATTTTTGGAGGCTTTGCGGGCAGAAAAGAAAAAATTGAAAGTTATGGGTTTTGACGATTTGATAATGAATGCCTACAAAGCGGTAAAAGAAGACGGTGAAAAAATACTTTTTAAAGCTGTGCAAAAAAAATACGAAGCTATTTTGGTTGATGAATTTCAAGATACAGATAAAATGCAATTTGAAATATTCAGCTATCTGTTTAAAGGCAAACCTTTCTTTATGATTGGAGACCCCAAACAAGCCATTTACAGATTTAGAGGCGGAGATATATATGCCTACTTGGCTGCAAAAAAAGAATCAAAATATCAATATACCTTGGAAAAAAATTTCCGCTCGCAAAAAAGATTATTATGTGCATTGAATAAAATTTTTAATATAGAGAATCCTTTTGAAAACGAAGATATAAAATACATAAATGTTGAATCTGGAAGAGATTTGCCCGAACTTACAATAAATGGCAAAGAACAAAAACCGCTTGTACTGAGAAATGCGGAATATAAAAACAAAAACGAACTTAATCCTGTTAAGCAAGAAATTATACGTGAAATAACCCACTTGCTGCACGAAACAGATACGGAAATATTTGATAAAGATACGGGCGAAATCAGAAAGATAAAAGCTCAGGACATAGCGATTTTAACCAGAACAAATGGTGATGCAAAAAAATACAGAGATGCTCTTAGAAAAAGCGAGAAAAACATTCCAGCAATTATTCGCCGCTCCGATAGCGTGTTCAAAAGTGATGCCGCGGATTATATTATGAGCTTATTGACGGCTTTTGTGCACTCGCAAAAAGAGAGCCAAGTGAAAGCGGCATTGATGGAGAATAAAGAATTATCCAGCGAAGATATAAAACCTTTTGCAGAGGCTTTTGATATATGGAAACGCTATGGGATAATGCGGGCTGTAAATTCATTTTTTGATTCAAAACACCTTTGGGGGAAAATATTGAACGCAGAGAATGGAGAGAGAAACGCTACAAATTTGAGGCAGCTTATATGGATTTTAAATGAAGAAGAAAAACTCTTTGGCAGAGTTCCCGAAAGAATGCTCAGGAGATTTGCGGAATTGATTAAACAGGGCGGTGGGGAAGAATGTGAAGAAAAACTAGAAACAGATGATGATGCGGTTCAGATTATGACTATTCATACATCAAAGGGTTTGCAATTCCCTATAGTTTTTGTACCAGACATAATGCTCGCTGGTGAGATGAAAGGCATATCTGTTTATGAGAGAACACCACCTATTTACCATAGCAAAAATGATATTATTGTGGAATATGCAATTTCGGGTAGAAAAATAGATGAGAATAGCGCAAGATTAAAAGAGCAAAATGAACTTTTGGAAGAATCTGCGAGGAATTTTTATGTGGCGGTTACTCGCCCCATTTACAGGTTATATATAGTGAATGCTCATAAATTAAAATTGAATAAAAACGAAATTCTCTCAGCTGGGCAAAAAATTTGTGGCAACATATCAGAAGATGAAAATATACAGGTGGTGGATAGTTTTGCGGGTATTGAATATCCAAAAAGTTCTCACTTAAAATCAAAAAAAGAACAAGACAAAGAGTTAAAACCGCCCAAATCAAAAGATTTTCAAATAACTCCGGCTTGGCTACAAACGAGTTTCACAGCAATTTCGCAGAATTTGGAACATAAAGACCATACCCATATTTTGCAGCAGACAGAAATAAAAATCCCTGCGGGAAAAGTTATGGGAACTCTTTTGCACAGTATTTTTGAAAATGTGGATTTTGATGCGAACGAAAACGAAATTCGCAATTTGGTGGAACGCAAACTAGGCGGTTTTAAGGAATTTTCCAAAAATACAGATGAGGGAGAAAAGCGAAAAGCCTGGGTTGAAAAGCAAATTAAAGTTATTTTGAACAAAAATTTGGGCGAGGCTGGAAAACTTTGCGAAATAGATGCGAGCAACAGAGTTGCGGAGTTGAATTTTTTTATGAAAGCGGAAAATTTGGATTTGAAAAAAATAAAAGAAGTAATGCAAGAAAAAATCTTGGATTTTGAAAAAGAAGATTTGCTTGCAAAATATATAAAAGGCGCAATGGATTTGGTGTTTTTGGGCAAAGACAAGAAGTATTATATTTTGGATTGGAAATCAAACAGCCTTGGCGATTTTTCAGAGGCTGGAATGGAAGAGGCAATGCTTGGCAGTGCCTATCATTTGCAATACTATATTTACGCAGCCGCACTAAAACGCTGGTTAGAGCAAATACACGAAAACTTCAACTTCAAAGAAAAATTCGGTGGAGCTTATTATATTTTTGTACGGGGCGTGAACGAAATAAATTCCGATGGAATTTATTTTTCCAGCGGAAAGGATATTGCAGACTCAATAGAGAGGCTTGATGGGAGTTTTTAATACCCCACTAAAAAACAAAAGTCAATGCCCCAGCTACGGCGAAAACACCTGCGCCTATGCTAAAATTGACCTTTGAATCGCTGCTTTCAATAGACCTATCTTTGTAACGCTCTCGGTTTTTTTCCCAAGTTGGATATTCTGAATTGGTTGGATCACTTATCATTTTCTTTGTCTCTTTATTTGCCTTGTTTGTGTAGTCCACAGCATCTAAGTGTCTCATAATTGCAACAGTTCCAAATATTGCCGCTGCACTGAATGTAACAATTCTTGTCCAGCCACGCCAGCTTAAGCCGTCAGACGACTCAGGCTTGTTATAAGGTTCAGCAGTGGCAGTGGTGGGTAGGCCGTCTCCCTCGCATCTTTTTTTGCCAATAACATAATCCAAATCTAGGCAGCTATTTGTTTTTAGCGTACCGCTCAAAAGTGAATCCACGTGGATACGCCATTTGCCGTAGCCTTCCATAAGTTCAAATCTGTTCAGAGGTTTAAAGCCGCCTTCCAATTTGAGAGGAATTGCCTTGCGGGAAATGGCAAGGTCTTTCATAGCTAAGTTAAAAGAAGAATCTTTAAAAACAAAGGGATAGTTCAAATAGCTCACACCTATCAAAAATCCGTCTATGCTGCGGTTCATCGCTTTTGCAGTATCGCGCGGAATTCCCAATATGCCTACGAAAATAAAGGGACTTTTAGTTTTTGCAGTGTCTTGAACTTCAAATTCAAAAATTTCTTTTTCCACATCGTAGGCACCGAGCGTTATGTGGGCGTTTGGTGGTGTTTCTACTATTAATTGGCTTTCTGTGGCTATTATGTTGTTTTCAAGGGTTTTGAGCGTGCGCACCAATTGGTTGGTGTATGCCTCGTGCTTGTATTTTAGCACTCCTACTTGCCTAATACCCTCATCGCGCCAAATGAGTTGCCTTTGTTCAAAGTCTTGTTCGGTTTCTTCTGGTTTTTTTGGCTCAAGGGGTGGATATACTTTGCCAAAATTTTCAAGTATGATTTTTATTTCATCGTCAGCTTGTTTCATTCTGGCTTTGACCCTTTCCATTCTCAAAAGGTAGCCTTGCACGGTGGTATCTCTTGCGATGATTTTTGGGAAGTTTAGTTCGCCCTCTTTGCTGAAAATGCTCTTTTCTTCTAAAGTTACGCTCAGTTTTAGCTTTTGTGCTGGTTGCAGGATTAGTGTTGTGTCCCAAGGTTCGTAGTTATCTTTTTGAAATTTTATCACCGTATTACCGGGCACCACGCGGTCGTATTTAGCGGGGCTTGTGCCAATTTCTTCGTTGTTTAGGAAAATGGAGGCCGTTGGATTCGTGTTTATTTCTACTGTGCAATAGAGCGCAGACCTGTTATCCTCTATTTTCTTTTTTGCTTTTTCAAGCTCGGCAAGCCTTTCTGCATAGGGTTTGTAGTCGCGTATCATTCTTTCGCCAAGTTCTCTTTCCCTTCTCGCTTTGCGCTCCTCAAACTCGGCTTGCTTTTCGTATTCGTCTTTTGGTTCCAAAGCGGGCATTTGAGATGCAGTTCTTTTTTTTGAGTTATCAATTTCTTTTTGCATTGCATTTATGCTGTCTTGCACCAAGGCAAGCCTGCGAGTGTAGGTTTCAAAGCTCGCGGTGTCTTTTGCGGAGAGTTCTGCCAAGTTGAGTTGCCTGTTGGAAGAAAGCCCAAGTTTTTGCACTGGCATTTCAGACCTATTAGGCGTAGCTATAAGCATACCCGTGGAATCCAAGGGGAGTTTAATCCTTATAAGGTTTTCTTGGGCAAAAACAAAAGATAGCAAGGATAAAGCTAAAAATAGAGGGACTTTCTTCATAATTGGGGTTAATTTACAAAATAAGCCAATAAATGTGGTTAATTCTGTTTATTCCTAAAATTCTATGAATTCTGGTTCAGACAAAGGGTTAAATATCACATTTTTACCTCTATTTTGTCATTTTTAACAGTATTTTAACACCTTTTTGTCATTTTTTATGTATATTTAGTATGGTAAGATATTATTGGAGGTTTTTTATGAAGAGGTTTCAAATAGTCGGCATGGCAATAATTTTTGCTGTCGGCATGGCTTTTGCTGCATTGTGGACAGTTAATGCCCCTTATGGGCAAGTGCAGTTTCCGTGGGTGGAAGAGTGCATAAATAAGCCTGGTTTTAATGAAGACAACCCAAACGATCCATGCTATAAAAAGCAGGGCGGCTGGTGGTATGGATATGTTGCTGGGTGGGACAAGGACAGCCCACCACAAGTAGGTCCTAAGGCTTGTATTGGCGAACCAGGCATGCCTCCAGATGGCGGTAGCAAAAGCGGAGTGAATAAGATAGAAGCTAAAATAAATGGCGTATGGGTTAATTTTAATGGTGCAGATGACCCTACATGTGAAGGTCCTGCGATAACAAATAAAGAGAATGGAGCTTCGCTTATGAGCGAGGATGGTCTAGACCTTAGATTTACGGTAGGTCCAGGGTTTATACTTGCCCCTGATTATGAGCCTAGCTTATCTGGAGTTGGGGTTAATTTTGGCGAATATCCAACCCAAGCCGCTGAAAAAGACCTTGAGAGTAAAAACGGCTTTTGCTTGACCTACATCAGTGACCACGAAAACACCAAGGTAGGCAATGAGGGAGCCCAAATGACTATTGCAATTGGCTGGGACGAAGGCATAAAAGGCAATCTTGTCAAGGGTTATGATACTTGGTATGCCATAATTCCGCCGTCCAATGGGCAGAAAGTGACGAAAGAGTTTACGTGGAACGGGGCACCTCAAGTATTTGTGAAAGGCGTTTCACCTCCAGATCCGAATGAAGCTGGTATGTTTGTTCAAGATAATTGGACTAGCTGGGAAGCTAATTATGGTAAGACTACTTCCCCCGGTCCATTTCCTATAGAAAAAGCGACAAAGGAAATGACATCAGTTAAAATTAGCTTTAGCGGTTATGAAGCCAAAGTGGTTAATTTTAAGTTGATAGAATTCGGTTTTACTGGCACATGCACCGGCGGCGGAACCAATCCGATTATTGCTGGCGGAGCGCGCACAAATCCTATGAACTTTGCTATGAATGACAGAATGCTCTCTATGAATTCTTCTGTTGGCAATGGCAAACCGGTTGTAGTTCAAATCATAAATCTCCAAGGCTCTATTGTTAAAACCCAAACCATGAGCAAAGGGGATAAAATGAACTTGCAGAACCTGCCTACTGGTATTTACATGGTTCGCGTTCCTTCTCAGGGCTACGTTGCCAAATATGCAATTAAATAATTAATTATTATTAATAAGAAAGGCGTTGCAAATGCAACGCCTTTTTGTTATCTATTTCAACGCCTTTTTTTTTGTCACCTGCTTTATCTTTTAATTAGCGCATTGAAAAGATAAACCAAAAGCGAGCCGGTGTTATTAGCTGGGTTAGCATCATATTCCACAACCCACAGGAATTTTGTCGCTTTTCCAATATCAAAAGGAGTTTCTTCTTTGCCTTCGTCTTCGTTTGCGGCAAAAGAACCCATGCCTTTTAAATCTTTAACATAAATTCTCACCTCGCCCTCTGCTTCTTGTGCGGGAACATCTGCATACCAAAAATCGGCATCGCTCACCGCAACGCGAAATTTATGCGCACCGCCTGCATAGTAGTAAGAGAAGGCTTTTATTCCATTCAGAGCATCTATCCCCATTTCTTCTATGTTGCTTATCTCATCACTAGAAACATTTAAGCCCAGCGCCGCTTGGTCTCCTTCCCCTGTTAGATTGTATCTATCCAGTTTAATTGCGCGTTGCACAGGGCTTGCTGTAGCCATATTGTTGATGATATAATGAAGAGGGGAAGATTGAGTTGTAAGCCAATTTTGCAAAATGGCATCATTTTCTTTGCCCTCTTCGCGTTTGTCGCAAGCGACTATATCTGGTTTTGTGTCTTGTGCCGCGGTTGGGCAGCTCCAGTACTTGGTTAAATCTTCGTCTTTGTTTGCTCTTAATGTGTAGCCATAAGGGTAGGTGTTGAATAATGCCGACAAACCACCTGAGGTGCCAAGGTTCGATATTAAAACAGTCTCAAGAACTTCTGCTGAAGAACTGCTGCCGCCTTGAGAAGGGCTGGAACCTGACGGCGTGCTTGGTGAGTTGTTCTCGTTAGAACAAGCAATGAATGCCAGCGCTATGCTTGCCCCTATAATTTTTTTAAACATAAAGCAACCTCCTAGTGGAATTTGGTATATAAACAATATAGAAATTTTATGCAAAAATCACGCAAAAACGCATTTTTTTGAAAAATAGCCATTTTTATGTTATTTCAATTTAAAATAATCTATATTATCTATATCTATATAGTGAGGCTCTTATGAAAATCTTTGTATTGGCATTTCTGTTGTTGGCTATTCAGACTTTTGCAGGTCCAGTTAGCCATTTTGGTGCTTTGAAGCGTTGCACCAAAAATATATGCGGTTCAAAAAACGGAACCGAATCAACACCTATTCAGGTCAAAGGTCCAAGCCTCTACTGGAGCGATGGTAGCGGAGCTCCTTTTTACAATATGGAAACTGTGGACTGGTTTGTGGATAATATGCAAATAGGCGTTATTCGCGCAGCGATGGGAATTCGCTACTATGATAATGGTAGTTCCCAAACAGTGAACAAAGCTGGCGGGGTTGCAGGGTACTACTTTAATCCTGACGGTCAAAAGGCTCTTATGAAAAAAGTGATAGATGCAGCCATAGCAAACGATATATATGTTATAGTTGATTGGCACTCCCATCAGGCTCATAATGAAGCCTCTGGAACAAACAATGCAAAAGATTTTTTTGTGGAAATGGCTAATGCATATAAAAACGTACCCAATATAATTTGGGAGGTGTATAACGAACCAACGGATCAAGTCAGCCAAGATCAAGTAGATTCTTATGCAAATACAATTGTAAGTGCGCTTCGTAGTGCAGGCAACACCAATTTAGTGATTATAGGCAGCCCAAGCTGGTCCACGAATCCAAGTGGTCAAGCATCAAAATGGGGTTCAAAGGATAATAACGTTGCCTTTGCCTTTCATTTTTATGCAGGTACTCACAACTTCAACAATCCTGGTTCACCCCCAAGTGCTGGTGGCGGTTCAAGTGCGCAAAGTGCAATGAGCGCAAGCAATGCGGTTTTTGCTTCTGAATGGGGCACGGTTAATGCTGATGGTAAAGGCGGTGTAAGTGATGGTTCTTCAAATAATTGGACAAGTTGGATGGACGATCAAAAGATCAGTAACTGCATGTGGAATGCGAGCGACCTCGACGAAGGTTCTTCTATTTTCAATCCCGGCACTAACACAAGTAATATGTCAACAAGCAGGCTGAGCAATTCTGGAAAGTATTTTCAAACCTATATGACGGGGGCAGGCAAAAAGAAATGGAGAGATTATATACCTAGCTCGCACCCCAAGGGCAATGATGTTGTTAAATCCATTAGAGATGGGGAATCCGTTACTTTCTCTTCAACCGACCTAGGTTTGGACGGAGAAATTTCAGAGGTTAGCGAGCCGGAATTCGGGACTGCTTCAAAAACCGCAAACAGCATTACTTATGCAACTTCTAAAAGTGGTTCGCCGAGTGATAAAGTTAAGTTTTTTTACAAAATAACCAAGGGCGGTGTAACCGTTCAAAGCAAAATCACAATAAATATAACCGATAGAAAGCCCGGTCTGCCAGAAATAGCCCCCATTGCGGTTAGCCGCAAAGCCCCGACCGATATAAATATGATAAGTACTTTATTGGTTCAAGACCCTACCGGACAAGGCGTGGAGTTTAGCAGCGTTTCTATTGACCCTCCTTCTATGGGAACGGTAACTCTTTCGTCTGCTAAAAATATCGCTACCTTTACCCCTGATGCTTCGCAGCACAATGTAACTTCTGCCGAAGCAACCCTCAACTATACGGTCAAAGCCAAAAACGGGAACAGTAGTACTGCAAGCGTTGTTTTGAAGCTCCAGAATTTTGCGCCCACAATAAGGCCAATCGGCGGCAAGTATGCGCCCGAAGTTCCTAACACAGGGCCTGTAGGCTTTGGAATGGGTATAGATAGTTTTAACGGCAATGATAAAGACGGAGATCCAATATCGTTCAAGAAATTTTATTTGGCACCTGAATACCCAGGCAGTTTGGAACAGGTGAAACCCGATTCGCTTGTTTATTATCCAGAAGCTGGCAAAATAGGCAAAGTCACTATTTTGGCGGTGATTACAGATGGCTCTTTGGATTCGCCCACAGGCTCAGCAAGCGTAACTCTGACGGGTGCTGGTACAGACATCAACGTAACTCCGCCAACATCAATACCGGGCGTTATAGACCCACCAGATCCAACTGTTGTGCATCAATTGGGTGGTGCTAAGAGCTTAGGGCTTGCTCCAATCGGTTCTGGAAAAATAGAGCTTTATTTTGAGCGTAGCGGAGTTGCAAAACTGGATGTTTATTCACTTTCTGGGAAAAAGCTAGGGAGCTTGCTCAGTGGGCATCAAAACGCCGGTTCAAAGCAGGTTTCGCTCGGCAGCCTTAATTTGCAAAAGGGTGTTTATATTTTGCGTTTAAGCCAAGGCTCTCAGGTTAAAACTTTGAGGGTTGTAAATTGAAAAACACACCTTTAAGAGGTTGCTCTATGTTTAAAAAAATTATTGCGGCTGTTGCCGTGACTTTGTTCCTCGCTTGCAGTTCAAACGAGGGTCCTGCCAACGGAGGTGGAGATACCCCTGAACCAAGTGGAGGGAAAGGTCCAGTTTCTTATTATGGCAAATTAAAGGTGAGACCAGGAACGCCTTATTTTGATGGTTCAAAAAAGGGTAGCGAGGTGCAGCTAAGAGGCATTAGCTTTGGCTGGAGCACCACGAGCTTTGAAAGTTCACGTTTTTACGAAACTGTTTCCGTGGAGCGTATAGTAGAAGATTGGAAAGCAGAAATTGTGCGAGCCGCTTATGGCACTGCGTCTGCTCAATTCATAAGCAATACGGCTGCGGAAAATCGCGGTAGAATAGAAAAAGTGGTGGATGCGGCAATAGAAAACGATGTTTATGTAATTATAGATTTTCATTCGCATAACGCTCATAATGAAGTCCAACAGTCAAAGGACTTTTTTGGATATATGGCAGAAAAATACGGTTCTTACGATAATGTTATTTTTGAGATTTTCAATGAACCTGTTTGCAGAGCGAGCAGTGCAACCAACTGCGCTGCTTCAGAGCGAATAAACTGGGCAGAAATCAAAAGCTATGCAGAAGAAATTATCCCTGTAATACGTGCGCATTCCAGCAACCTTATCCTTGTTGGCACACCTCAATGGTCTCAAAGAATTCAAGATGTTATAGGCAATAAAATCAATGATGAAAATGTTGGTTATGTTCTTCACTTTTATGCTGCTTCGCACGCTTTGGCGAGTTTTCGTGGCAATATTGAAAATGCTTTGAACTCAGGGGTTCCTATTTTCATAACCGAATACGGCACAGTTCATTCAGACGGCGGGCAAAATAATAATTACAATACGCACAATGCTGGGCGAACAGATGAATGGCACGCCTTTATGGACGAGAAAAAAATATCTTCGGCAGCTTGGCAAATAAGCGATAAATACGAAGGTTCTGCATTTTTTGGCATTCAGGATGCGGCAAGGAAATATGATTTGAACGGAGACTGGGCAGACCAAAGCAAAATGAACGAGTCTGGGAAATACATATTCAATAAACTGAATGGGTATTCTGGGTATGCTCCTTGGAGGAAATAGAGTTGCAAAAAATGTATATTATGGATATGATTTCTAAAAATTGCAGATTAGCTCATGTAGTTTCGTTAGCGGTGCTGTTTTTGTTTTTTACCAATGCTTCTGCTGCCTTTGACACTTACAGAAACCGCGATTCCGAGAGGTTTTTGAAAAAAGAGATTAAACCCTTCAAAACAGACCAAGATGTGGTGGTTGTGATTATGCGAGAGAGCATACCCAGAGGTGGAGGCTACACCTATCAATATCCGCGCGAAAACCCGGAACCCAAACTAACAGATAAATACGCTATGGAAGGCGATTTATCCATGGAAATAGAGCTAGTTGCAAGCGATTATTCCGGTGTTGCTATATGCATAGCCGGCTCTGCAGACGTTACCCCCTATATGGACGAGGGTGTTTTGGAATTTTGGATTAAAAGCGCAAAAGGCGGGGAAGTTGCGCAATATGTGCTTTTAGACGATGGAGTTAAAAGCGGCGGTGAATCTTTGCAAGTTAAAATAGGTTCCAAAAGTTTTGGAGATTTAACAACGGAGTGGCAAAAGATAAGCATACCCCTTAGATTGTTCGGGAATATGGGCGTTTATTGGGATTCCAAAAATTTGCGAGAGGTTTTTATGCCATTCTCTTGGAATAATGTAAAGGGCTTTAGAATAGAGGTGCGCAAAGACGAAAATCAGGCTTTCAAAGTTTGGATAGACGATATAATTATCAAAAAGGTTGGCGAAGAATACAAGGGCCCGGAGGGTTATCCTTTCCGCAATATTTTGTGAGGATTGCATGAGAATAAAAATATTACTTAGTTTGTTCTTTTTCATATCTTTTGTGCATGCTCAAAGCGAAAGCGATATAGAGGCACGTTTAGATTCGCTTGGAGAATACGCAAACTCCACGGTTATAGGCAAAGACGATTCTCCCGTTGCTGTTTCTGGCGATTTCAATGTGCGTTTTTACCATTACGACTATTCCAAAACCGGTACCTTGCAAGGCAGCAATGGAATGCGTACCTCTGTCAATTCAGCCTTAAATGCTTTTATTGTTGTTTCTCCGGCATCTTATTTAACCGTGTTTTCAAATCTGTACCTGCCCTTTGATTTTAGCGGTTTTTTCGTTAACCAGCAAGCCTTTAAACCTAATGCCGAGGATTTTGGAAACTCAGGGGAAAGGGTGCCATACTTTCATCCATCTGCCGATTTTTATGGTGCTGCCCTAAACGAAACTATGCTTGTTGGCATGGATATGCGTGGGGGTGCATTTGGCGTAACCTTGTTTATGGGTGGTGTTATTTGGACAACTCAAAGCCCGCTAACCATATATGAACGCGAAACCAGCCCGCGCTTTATCTCTCAATACGAGCTTTACGAAGAAGAAAAGGTAGTTAGCACCTATTACAAAGAAAAAGGCTTTAAGCCGGTGAAAGAAGGAGGCAGGTCTTTTTGGACAAATCGTCCTTTTGGTGGAATGCTGTTTGATGTGCACACTCTGCCTTGGGACTTAAAGGGCCAGGTTTTGCTTTCGCAGCCAAACAGCGTGGATATTGGAACTAGGGATGGAATGCGCCTCAACACAAGGGATAACAGCGAACTTGCTATGATTGGTACTTACGATAATCGTGGCAATGTTTTAGGACTGCGTTTTGCAAAAGAGAAAATTGATTTTAACCAAGCTAGTTTAACGGTTGGTGCAAATTATGTGGGAATTACTTTTGACCCAGAGCAGATATACGAGCAAGACACTTATGGTATTGTTAAATACCCCGATAGCAGCTTGAAATTTGAAAATCTGCGCATTGCCAGCATAGATTTAAAAGGCAATATAAATCCGCAATTCTTTTTGTCTTTTGATGTAGCTTTCAGTTGGGACGATACCTCAACATTCCGCCCAACATATCCATGCGACCCTAAGAGCAGTAATCAGAATTGCTATGATGCTAGCAACTACAGTTCATCCACTTCTTCGCCTGCTTTTGGTTTTTATGTAAAAGCCCAAGATAAGCATTGGGAACCAATAACATTTGAACTTATATATTTGCCCAAGGATTTCTATTCACCATATTCAATGTCTAACCCCGATAGAGTTTCTGCTTGGCGCAAAGACCAATTTTATGTTGGAGCGGGAACTTTCCGCTATGGACCAAATATGCTTGGCGCAAATATCAAATTGGAACCTGAATTTGACCGAGGGCGTTTTGACGTGCAATACGGAATTCACAAGCAGGTTGAAGCAGGCTCAGATATAATAAATTTCAAATATAATTTGATAGGCAGGTATTTATGGGAAACATCCACAAGCTGGACTAAGCATAAGCCTTTCTTTAGAGCAGATTCCGGCAATGCCGAGTCATCAGACCGTTATACTTACAGGGTGGCAGCGGGAATTTCTAGACCTGTATATAAACTTGGCGACCAAGTTGGAGGGCTGCGCAGCGGCTACGGGGAAACTTGGGATGCCTTTGTTCCTTACGAAAGTGCTCAAGATGCCTATTACTGTTCGCAGCTTAATTTTTTCCAAGACATTTCAACTGTGCCGTGCAATATGCCAACCAGCGAGAAATGGAATTCTTCGGTAGCCATAGATATGGGTTATGATATTGGGCATTGGTTTGGCACCGATAGAAACATAATGCTGCAATTATACACCGCGCTTTCGGGTGTTTCAAAATCCTTTATTCCGGTGGCTTACACAGATAAATACGACAGCGATATGCTTATGTGGAATTGGTTTGTGCAGTCGGAGCCTGCAATAGCCATTACGCCTAAATTGCATGGGGTTTTGATTTTAGGCTTTGAGATGTTCCGTGCGGAGAAAGCTTATGCCGAGTTAGGTATAAAAACTTCAGATAATTCCAATTTGGCTCCTCCAAGTTCCTATGGACCTTTATATCCGGGTGGTTTTTATGACTATAAATTTTCTCCCATAAATATTCTCAATACCGCTATAGGAGTGGGTTTTGATTGGGACTATGCCGCACGTGCAGGTTTGCACGTGCGTTATAAATATTTAACAAACAAAGATCAGAATTTGCCACAGAATGATTGGAATGTTCACTATGTTCAAGCCGAAACAAAGGTTTGGTTTTAAAGGGGCAGTGATAATATGAATAAAAAATTGATTTTTGCCGTTTTAGCCTCTTGTTCTTTGGTTTTTGCAACAGACCCTGAGCAAGAAATAGAAAATAGAGTAGAGATTCTTAACTCTCACAAAGGACTTGAGATAAGCGGAACCGTTCGCAGTGCTTCTTTTAACTCTTATTTTGAATCTCCAAATGAACTGCCCAACCGCACAGAAGGCAACAATAACGGTTGGACCACAAATAAAATGCCTAGCCACGAGATTTCTGAATTTGTGCAAGTGGATTTGAATTTCAAATTTCGCCCTTGGGATATAATCACCGCTAATTTGCAATTGCGCTTGGGCGCGGGTGCACAGGAATATTTTGCGGCAGCAGCCACAACGGTAAATGTTCCTTGGATGAATATTGAAGGCAATTTAGGAGAAAGTTTCTATTGGATTGTGGGAGATTTTAGGCAGTCTTATTCTCCTCTAACCCTTTATATGCCCGGCATAGACATTATGTACGAGCCAACGGCTTTTGCCCGCAAGCGCGAAATGGCTCAGAAAGAAGCTCTCTTAGAAGACAATCAGAGAAATTTACAGGGCTTTAATTTGCAGTTCCGCCCACAACTCGGCGAGACCTTTGGAGAATTGCGCGTTGAGGCTTTGGGAGCAAGGCTTCGCCGCGCAGGTTATTTAGATGCAAGCGGTGCTATGGGCAATATGCTTCCGAACGAGGGCATTCCGGGTGCAACGCAGGCAGGTCGTTTTGATAAGTTCTTGTTCGCTGGCAATCTTGAACTTTTGCCTCTTAATAAAAACCTGCTGATTGGTGCAACCTATTTGAAAATTACGGATATTGAAAGCTCCTCTAAATACTATCCTTGCCCACCACAACAATGCAGCATAGATACTACCTCTAGAAAATATTTGCTAAATACCTTAGATTCCCTGCCGCAAAAAACATCTGTTTCTGCAATAAGGGCAGGTGCAGATATTGCTGGAATATTGGAGAATGGTTCCTTGATAGCAAATTTAACGGCTGAATATGCAATGTCGGGTGATGTGGTTTATGATTTATATCCCGTATATGATGCTACGACAAGTGATATTATAGGCACAACAAATACGAGCAAAGAAGAAAAAGGAAGCGCGATGCTTGTGCAATTGGATTTAGGTTACAAAAGTGATATAAACGTGGTGCTTTCCACTTCCTTTATTCGCAACGATTCCGCTTGGTTCAACAATGTGGCGCAGTCTCCCTCTTTCTTTGCCCGCCGCATATTGAATACAGACAAAGATGTGGCTTGTGCCAATACGGGCAATAATTCTAAGGGTAGCTGCAATGACCCAGCTTATAATTTGAGCAAATATGGAGTTTATTCCCCATTGTATTCAACATTTGATGCGCTTTATTTCTTTACGCCCAAACATTCGCCAATGCAGGTGTCACTTCAACCGGGTGCGCCAAATAACGGCGATCAAACTCCAAGCTACAATATTAGCCCCTATGCAAAAAATTCTTGGAATCCTTCCATTTTAACACGGGCAGAGCTTGCCTTGTTGGAGGAACTCTCCGACCTCAACTTGCAAATGGCTTTGCCAAACGGCTTTGCTACCTCTAACCGCCAAGGTTATCAAGAAATTTTAACCGCAAACTGGAATGGACTTGCAGAAGTTAAGGCTTTGTTTGCAAGTTATGAGCAACTCTCTCCTAATGCTGGCGCAGGTGTTGCAAAATATTCGGAATATGGCGGTGGTGCAAAAATAAATGTTCTGGGAATTCTTGGATTTGAGCAGAACCCTCTTGAACTGAGCGGCAGCTATAAACACAGCGCAAAAGAGCAAGACTGGACTTCTTTTGGCACAGCAACGTTTAGTAGCGATTTTATAAATGCCGGTTTTTATTGGCGCTTTTTCAGAAAATTCGGTTTAACACTTGGTTATCAGCAAATAAGTTCGGAACTGAATATAGCAGGCGCAAATGCCCAAGTTGTGCAAACATCAAATTTAAGGTTAAGGACTTCCATTGTGCCTATTATAAATGCAAAACAAAATCAGTGGATGGCAGGGATAGATTACACTGTGGCAAAAAATGCTTGGCTTTCTATAAACTATGGCATTATTGGCGTAGAGAATATTTACAAACTAGAAACCGATTCTTATTCTTATTTATACGATTCTGGCGATTCCAAAAAAATATATACGGGAACGAATATGGAAATTTATAACGTTGTGAATGGTGTTGGCAATGGGGTTACGGAGATAGAGCATAAATTTTCGCGAAGTATTATTGAAGCAACCATCAATGTGGAATTTTAAGAGGTGAATATGAGATATGCAATAATAGTTTTAGGTTTGTTTTGCAGCATGTCTTTTGCTCAGGTTTCTGCTGCGCTAGACAGCATAGAAGAAAATGTAATTGGTTTTGCTATGAATGGTCAGGCTAAGGGTGGTATATTGTCTTCTACTCTATCTTCTGAGACATTGCCAAAAGGCGAAGATGTTTCGGAATACTTGGCTTTTAACGACTTTTTATTAAACATATCAGTTCGCCCAAACAACGAAACAAAAGCTACCTTTGATTTGCGCTTTCACAAAGACTGGCAATCTGCATACCGCGAGGGCAACAATGCGCCCATAGTGAGGTGGTGGAGCTACGATGGAAATATAATGGATAAAAGCCTAAAATTCAATTTGGGAACAATGCGCATTGCCTACACGCCGCTCACCATTTATTTGCCAGAACCAGATATGATAATGGAACCGGAAATATTTTCTGAAATGAAAAGAGAAGCTATGGAAGATAGATATTTAGATGGCACAAATAGGAGGCTTTTGCAGGGTATAAATGCCGAGTATTCAATATCTGCTGGTATGCTTGATAAGATTTTTTTGCAAGGAACCATTGTTAGGCTCCGTAAAGTAGCAGAGGCATCGGACAGGATATCTTTTGATTTTGACCCGAATAAGGATAGATTTTCTATGGCTGCGCGTGTTGGCGTTGAAACTCATGGTGCTTATCTTGGCGTGAACGAGGTTTATACATTTAACCGATTTAGCAGTTCTTTGAAAAATTCTAAAGACGGCATTGATTACGAAAAAAACAATGTGCTGAGTTTAGAACTGAACTATAATAGCAAAAAACTTCTTGAAGGTCCAGTTAGTTTTGGCATTGGAGCAGAATATGCCTTATCCAATTGGAGCCATTGGCGGCACGATACCACCAGCGGAGAACCGGAAATATTTTTGAATTATGCCACGATTAGTTTGCCATCCTTGAATGGTATTAATTCGCCACCAGGTGCTGTGGGGTCAAATGTTTATCCATATTATACAATGACAACAAGCACAAAACCTCAGTACAAACTTTCTGAAATAGAAAGTATAGAATCCCAAGGGGCATTGCTGGGCAATGCGTTTGTGCAATACAAAGAAAATCCGTTTGAAGTGAAACTCTCAGGGCATTTTTTGAAAACAGACAAGGATTTTGAATCTGAGCTTGCCGCTTCGCCTGCATACTTGCCAAATTTGCCAATACTCAACAGCGATGCTGCTTTGGAGTATAATTTGCAGCAGTTCCGCACTGGTTCTTTGGAAAATATGTATTATTCCCTTTATTACACTTTGCCTTTGAGTGCTATCACAATAGTTAGCGGATCGCAAGGAACGCCGAGCACTATTTTTGGCGGCAGAAGACCTATTTACCAAAATTCTAGACTGGATAACAACTATAAACTTGCCCAGTACTATCGCAATTCATACACCCAGCAAACTTACACTCGCTTAGAGCGCAGAGAGCAAATTTTAGACCCTGCCGTGAATTTGGCACTCCCTTATGGCTATGCCACTCCAGATAGAAGCGGTGGCGATGCAGACTTGAATTTTGTTTGGAACCGTGCAGTTAGTGTTAGAGCTGTTTTTGGAACTTACTCTTCTGAATTCCAAGGCAAATTCACTCGTCTTGGAGGTGGCACAGAGATTAATATTGCGCGCCTCGCAGATTTAAGCAAGGCATTGACACTTTCTGCCTCTTATGAACAGAACAAACAAGAAGAAGGATTTAACGACCCGCAAGCTAGCCGCATTATGGCTGGGTTTAAAGTGGGAATATGGCGCGGGCTTTCTTTGATAGGAGGCTTCCAGCAATTAGAAAAGGAGTATAAGAATCCTTACACTTATGAGGTTATAACTACAAATGGTGCAGAGACAATAACAACCTCTTATGCTATGAGTAAAACAAGCGAGCGTTTGATTATAGGCGGTCCGCAGGTTAAAATAAGCGAAAGAGCAAACTTAAATTTGCAAGGTGGATTGCTTTCAAATGCAATTTCATTCACGATAGATGGAAATGGAAGAGAAATAGATTTGAGTAAGTATATAATGTCTGGTACGGTAACTGTGGAGTTTTAGGGAGAATGGCTATGAAAAAGAGATTATCAATTTTCTTGTGTGTATTTGCCGCTTTGTTTTTTGGTTCTTGCACAGATATGTCTGTGAGCGAAGAAACGGCACTTAAGGCGAATTTACCAGCTGATTTTGATTGGCAGATATATGGCGAAATAAATAACGATGTGAAGGTGAGCCAAATAGTTCTTGATACTATACTTAAAGAAAGAGAGGTAGAAAGGTGCAATGATATTTTCATTTCTGATATACCTTTTGCAAAAGTAGTTTATTTGGATTATTTGCAGTGCCCTGTGGATGATTGCGAAGACTACACTGGAAAATATGAAAACAACCAAAAATACTCCCAAGCCTGTCCGTTAAGCAGCTCTGCCGGCGTAAGTTCAAGCAGTTCTGGTGCCGTAAGCTCAAGCAGTTCAAGTGAATCAAGCAGTTCAAGTGAATCAAGCAGCTCAAGTGAATCAAGCAGCTCAGGTGAATCAAGCAGTTCAAGTGAATCAAGCAGTTCGGGTGAATCAAGTAGCTCACAGCCAATACAAACACGATTAAAACCTCTTTATGTAGATATTTGCCAAAGCGGAGGTTGGAGCGAATTGGAAACCCTTTTGTTGGGTGGAGGATCACCGTCAATGAGCGTAGCTAAAGCTATGTGCCAGTTTATACCTGAAAATTCAACATCAGCAAGTGCAAAAGACTATTTAAGTAGTTTTAATTATGACCCTTCTCTTCTTGAACAGCATTATCTACGCCTTGGTCGCTTTGATGGCAGACCCTATAAATACTGTAAAGGCAATAGGGGTGATCAAAGAGACCTAAACGTACATTGTATTGTTCGAGGAACTTCTTATGATTGTAGCAAATATACTTTTTGCTTGGATGAAAACGACCAAAAAATATATGTGGTAAGATGAGGTTTGCAATGAATAAATTTTTGCCGTTTTTTGTTTTATTATGCGTAACCACGCTTTTTGCCCAAAACAGGGTAATAGCCTATTTTCCGCATTGGGCGCAATATTCGCAATTTACTCCCAAAGATGTGCGTTACGATTTATTGACGGATATTCGCTATGGTTATTTAACGCCATCTGGCTCAGATTTGCTTTTTGCCGATGAATCCGACAAAGATAATTTTTTAGCCCTTGTTAGCCAAGCAAAAGCCGCCAAAGTGAAGCTCACTGTTGCTGTGGGCGGTTTGGGTAGCGAAGCCGCGATGAAAGAAGCTTATGAATCAAAAAATTTTGCAGAAGCTATTAAAAAATTTCAAAATGAATACAAGGTTGACGCTTTTGAGCTAGACGGCGGTGCAATTAGCGCAGAAGATTTGCCAAAATTATTGAAGCAGGCTGCAAACTTAGCAAACGCTGGCATCACTGTGAGCATTGCTATTCCCGGAACTGAATCTCTTGCGAGTGCAGTTTCTGGCGCAGATTTAAGCGGAATAGATAATTTTTCGTTGTGGTTCACAGACGAGGCTTCTGCAAGCGATTCGCAGGTAAAACCCAATTCAAACACCAGCAAGAACATCAGAATTTTAGCCGCCTTTGCGGATGCAGGCGTTCCAAAAAAGAAACTTGTTCCAATACTTCCATTTTATGGCAAATCGTTTTACAAAGCAAGTGGGCTTGGTTCCTCTCACCAAGGTGCGGGTTCCGGCAACGATGGTGTTTTGCAATATAAAGAGATTATGGATAAATTCAACAAAAAAGATGCATATAGCGTGTCTTTTGATGAATCTTCAAAAAGCGAAGTTGCTGTGAGTGATAACGAAACTATAGTTTTCAACGGTATTCCCTCTGTTAAGGCTATAACCGAGGCTGTTGAATCAAATGGCTATGGCGGGGTTGCCGCTTTTGATATTTCTGGAGACCGCAGAGAACCCATAATTTCACTTTTGGTTACCATTGGTCAAGTTTTGCGCCCCCAAGTTGACTACAAAAAGAAAAAGAAATAGTTACCCACTGGATTCGCTAACCGCCACTTGTGGTGCGTCTGGTGTTTCCGTTTCGGGCGTTTTTGCCGATTTTTCCGTTTTTACTGATTTTGTTGTTTCGGAGCTTTTCAGTTTAGCCTTTTGCTCTTCTGCGAGTTCTTGCTGGGCATCTACGGCCATTTTTGCAGCATTGGCTGCTATTTGCTTGTCTGCTGGAGAAGGGTCTGCTGGGGCAAGAGCTGCTTTTTGAATTATGTTTGCTTTTCTTATGGTTGCTTCTGGAGTTTTTTCCCTGCTGGTATCTAAATTCACGTGCCCTGAGTTTGCATATTTATTGCCGTCTGGCCCCCTTACATAGTCGTAATGCGCGCCACCGCGTGCATAGCCCCCTGCTGCGCTTAAATGAGCCTGCTCGTGAATGTGAACCTTTTTGTCTATCTTTTTGAGTTCCTCAACCATTCTCAGATCTTCTTCGCTTAGCTCCTGCTCTCCTTTTTTGCCCAAAGTTTTCCAATTTTCATCGGACAATGAGAGATTATAGCCCAAATTTTCATCTGGGCGTTTTTGCTCGCCGAGTTCGCCAGTTGCGGCATTTTTGCTATTTTCTGCGGTTACAATCAGAGAATAGCCGTTTGAATTAGAAACAGCATTAATCATCAGTATAGCACACCTCGTTCTTTATATCGGCATATTTCTGAAAAACTTTAGCTATTTTATAGTAACCCCCCTTGAATAGAGATTTTTTTAACAAAAATCTCTATTTGTCCCCCCGTTTTTTCCGCTCGGAGAGCTAACGGGGGGAATGCCACAGCGAAATTATAAATGCAACATATTCACTTTTCCGCCAAATTTTATCAAAATTGGCATTTCTAGCTTGTTTTTGAAGTCTTCGCCATCTATTTGGATAAATTCCTCTTTTTCAAGGTGAATTTCAATTTCCTTGGCTTTTACAACATAGCTGCCTGCCCCAATGCTAATAGCCCTCAAAAAGTTTTTAATGGATTTAATTCTCAAAACTTCCAGCAAGCCGTCTGCCATATCGGATTTTCCAAAAGGATTGCTGCCTCCGGCAAAACTCGGGATATTTCCCACTATAACCGTGCTGTTGTTTTGCAAGGGAAAAATTTTCTTTTTGCCAAATTCATCTATTATGTGCAACTCCCCAGATTTTAAATGATAATCTTTATTGGCAAAAAATCTCTTTACATAATGCAGTTTGTTTTTTAGCACGGAATTTCCAGCTATTTTTCCCTCTTTTCTGTCTCTGTTGAAATCGTAGGCTATGTGGGCATCTATGCCTGCGGAAAAATAGTTTGCCATTGCAAATTTACCATTCACCCGCCATAAATCAAGCTCTCTGGATCTTGCCACAACAAGTCTGCGAACTATGTACAGCAAGCCCCTGTCAACAAGGGCGGAATAGAGGTTCAAAACTCTTGCAAGGTCGTTCCCTGTTCCAAGGGGTATAAGCCCAATTTTTATATGACTGAATTCTTTATGTTGCAAAATAACATTAAATACAGCCGTCATTGTGCCATCGCCACCAACCGCTATAAGGCACTCAGAGCCTGCTAGAGCATCTTTAATCTGCTCTTCAAAAGAATCTATAACGCTGAATTCCCGTTTCCATTCGTCTTCCTTAAAATCCATAGAGCGCATAATTTCTGGCAAAAAATCAAATACTTCATGGCCTTGCCCTCCACCGCTTATGGGGTTTATCAAAAAATGGAATTTATGGGAAGCAGGCATATTTTTGTGTTATGGCTCGGTTGAATAATAGAACAATTCTTTAAAATACCTATCCCAGTAATGGCGGTTTGCATCGTAGCGGAACTTGCGTTTTTCTGCTACCTTTATATCTTTTAAATAATAAAATTCCACCTCTGCATAAGCGGAATAAATTTTTGCGGTATCTCCGTGAAATTCCCTTAAATCTTTGATTACAAAATATGGAGTGTCTAAAACATTTTGTTTGCCAGAGCCTTTTATTATTTGAGCCACCATACTTTCCAAATCTTGCTGCAAGGTTTTTTCTAAACGCTCGTGAATTCTAAATGCTGGGTCTGCGCAAGAGACCAGCAATGATATTAGAATTAAGAGCTTATACCACAAAATATTAGAACGAATAAGTCGCAGCAACTCTGCTTATTAAACGGCCTTCACCCTGAAACGGATTGCGGAACATAACGTCTTCGGCTACGGTGAAGTCTATTTTCAGCTTTTCTTCTATATTTATTCCAAAGCCAAAGCCAACGTTATCGTTTTTTGTGCCATCGTTAGACGGATTTGTTACAAAGTAATTTCCTTCAGATGGGCAACCGCCACGCGTAACTGTTGTTGGGCACAAAATGCTAACACCTTCTTCGTCTCCGCTTTTGTAGTCTGCATAAGCAATTACTTTTTGACCTCCAACGCGGATAACAAACCAATCCCACCAGATATTCCTTTCAATGCCAAAACTGATTATGCTACCAACTTGCCACAGAGATGTTCTTTCATTACCCCAATAATTGTTGTCTTTTAAGTCTGCATATACTGTTTCGCCATATATATTTTTTGTCCAAGTTGAACCAGCTTTTTGTTTATTGTAAAAGCCTCTTAAGCCAAGCCAGAAGAAACCCCTATCAAAAGCAGCGTCAACTCCCATACCTGCGTTAAAATCTAACTCACTGCGGCCAGGTGCATTCATATCGCGAAAAGATAACACTGGAATTAAATGTCCGTTTATAGCACTGATTCTCGAAAACATACGTGCGTCAAAAAAGAAGGAGAGCAAATCGGATTCAAAGAGATTGCGTTTGCTTGGCCCATATTGAATACGGGCAGTACCAACAGAGGCTTCTATTGCATAATCGCTTGAAATTTCAATGTTTGTGCCGAGGTCTAATTGCACAGCAGATACAAAAGCATCTGAGGTAATTTCGTCTTCGCCGCTAAGCCCGTTTTGGTGAGCAACGTATATATGAATACCAAATGCTTTGTTGTCTAGATTTGCGCCCAAAAAGCCGTCAAAATTTGTTACAGGCACGGGGGCTTTTTTTGAAATGCCGTTTTTATCCATTATGTTATCTGGGAGATATTTTAAAAGTCTTTCTTCTCTGCGATTTAACACACCAGCAATGGAGAGTGAATAATCTGCGCTAACTTTTAGCGAAAAAATACCGCCAAACCAAGCGTCAATAGGGTCTCTATTTTCACCTGGCAATACATCTATGGAGTTGTAGTTGCCTAACTCGCCTATTAAAAAATTGGGATATAAATTGATGTTTGCAGCGTTGTCGAAAATTGAAACATCGTCCATAATAAAAGTGGAACTTTTCCCCAAAGACTCTACACGAGCATTGGTCGCAAAGGCAGACACACCACCAGCTACGGCTACTGCGGCAATAGCAAAACGCAAAGTTTTCATTGAATATCTCCATTAAATGTATTCAAGCCCTTAATTTAGAAAAAAAATTTGCCTTTTATTCGTTTATATCTTCTAAACGCACAGAACCCACTTTGCTAACGCCTTTTTCTTCTTGAGTAACGCCGTATAGCCTATCTGCTGCCGCCATTGTTCTTTTGTTGTGGGTGATAATCACAAATTGGGTTTGAGTGCTAAAACGGCGTAGCAGAGCCATAAAACGCCCTATATTGGCATCGTCTAATGGTCCGTCAATTTCGTCTAATATGCAATATGGCGAAGGTTTTACCATATAAAGAGCAAAAAGGAGTGCTGTAGCGGTTAAAGCACGTTCCCCGCCAGACAAAGCTCTAACGCCTCTCATTTTTTTACCCGTTGGGCGGGCATTTATTTCAATCTCGGCTTCTAAAGGGTCTAAATCGTTTTGCATAGTTAGCAGAGCTTCACCATCGCGCATTAAACTCGCAAATACCTCTTGATAGTTGTGCTGTATTTTGCGGAAGGTATCCACAAAGCGGTCTCTAGCCACTATGTCTAGCCTTTCCATAACGGCAATTATGCTGTCTTTTGCTCTGCTCACATCGTTGTATTGAGCCTCTTTGGAAATTACCCTTTCGCGTTCCGCTTCAAAATCTTCTGCGGCAGTTACAGCCACAGGACCTATTGCTTTTATTTTTTCGCGCAGGTCGTGTATTTCAACATTTGCTTCGCGTTCATATATCGGCACAGGTGTAAACCCTTGCTCCGCAGGCTCTTTTTCCAAGTCAAATTCATATTCCTGAAAAATTCTCTCCCTTATTCTCTCTAAGGCATTTGAGGAATCTTGCATTGCAAGCTCAAGGTTGTGGGTATTTTTGTCTCCCTCACGCAGAGAGTTGTTTATTTCGCGAAGCTGGCTTCTCCATTCTTCTATATCGCCTGCCATAACGGTATATTTTTCTCTGGCCGCATCTCTCAATTTTTCTTTTTTTGTGAGAAGCTCGTTTTGCTTCTCTATGTGAATAGCTTTGTCTTCAAGACTTTGTTTTAAGAGTTCTTTTTTGCTTTTTATTTCTTCTAACTCGTTTGTGCGCAAAACAGTGGTGTTGTTTATGGCTTTTATCTGTTCCTTGACCGAACCTAGGCGATTCAGGGAGTTTGCTAGTTTGGCAACCAAATCTTCTTGATTTTTTAAAGCCTGTTCCTGTTTATGCAACTCAGAATCCGTTTTTGCAAATTCCTGCTCTGCCTGCTCCAGTTCAAGACCTGCAGCATTTAGTTCTGTATTTGAATCTTTGGAAGTTTTTAGCTCTTGCAAGCGAGCTTCCAATTTTGAAATGTCTTGTTCGTTTTTTTCTTTTTGGGCATTCAGGGCAAAAATTCCGGCATTTGCAATTTCTGCCTCTGAGCCTGCTTTTATTGCGCATGTGTTTGCGCTCTGTTTTTCTTCTAGGGAATTTGAGATTAAAATTGAGAGTTCTTGCAGTTTTTCGCTTGCTGCGTTAATTTGCGCGCTTGCAGACTCTGCTTTTTCGTTTAAAGAATCTATGGTGGTTTTTAAATTTTTCATCTCTGCATTTTGTTGCAAAATACCCAAATTTTCTTTTTGCTCCCTTCCGACTTTTGCAATGCCCAGCGAGCTGAATGCCTCACAATTTTCGGTGCAAAACCATAAATCCTTGCCCGCGTATTTTTTTGCAAGCTCTGCTGCCGTTTCAATGTCTTTTACCAAAAAGTATTTTGAGAGCAGGGAATTCAACAGGGCATTGGATTTTTCACTGCATTTTATGAGGGAAGCGAGTGGGGCAGCATCCGGTTCGTTTATGCTGTTTTTTTCTTCAAACAAATTGGTGTTCCAGGCGAGCAATGCGCGCCCAAAATTTTCGTTGTTCAAAAGTTTTGCGCTATCTAAAACCGCTTCTTGATTTTGCATTAAAAGGGCTTGCACAGAAGAACCTAGGCAAAATTCAACCAAGGGTGCGAATTTACTCTCTAAAACTTCTATTTGGTTGGAGAGCAAAAGAATGCCCTCTTCGGCTTTTTGGTTTAAAAGCCATTTGTTGCCCTCTACATTATCCATATTTTCGCTAATGCTTTGCAGGGTTTCTAGCCTAGCTTCTAATCTGCTTTTGTTGCCAAGAGTTTCCATTCTTTGGTTTTTCAAAGATTCAAGGGTTTCGCTAAGAGCATCTTTTTCGTTTGTTAAAACGCTTATGTTTTCTGCAAGCGTTTCTGACTTTTTTTTGCTCTCTTCGCTTTCGTTCTCTTTGTTGCTTTTTAGTGTTTTTTGCTCTTGTATTTGAGCCTCAATGTTTTGAATATCTTTTGAGGCTTGCAGGAGTCGCTCTTGTAGCATATTTATTTCGGCGTTTATTATTTGCAGGTGGCTTTGCAGTTTTCCCTGTTCCTGAACAGATAGCAGTCTTTTGTCTGAGAGTTCTCTATGTTTTTTGCGTAGCTCTTCTACCTCGCTTCGCAAGTTTAACAATATGTCTGTTTCCTTTTTTCCCTGTTCTTCTATATTTCCCAAATTTTGCATTTCTGCACTCAATTCAGAAATTTTCTTTTCGCTCTCGCTAATTTCACGTTCGCAGCGAGCATTGTTCTCTTCCAGTTCTTTTTCCCTGTTTTGGAGATTTGTGTAATCTGAATTGAGTTTTGTTATTTCTGTTGAGGTGTCGTAAAAATCTTTTTCGCATTCTCTAAAATATTCCTCTTCGCTGGATATCAAAAGTCGCTTTTCTTCTATTTTGGTTTCTAGCTCTGTTTGCTTTGAAAGGAGCGAGCTGAGTTCGGTTTCTCCGGTGGTTTTCGCTTTTAAAAGTGAGTGCAGAGATTCCTTGCCTTCTTTGAATTTGTGAATACTAATAGAAACGTCTAGTTCTTTTAGACGGGTTTTTAGTGTGCGCAAATCTTGGGCACGGGCGAGCATTCTCTCTTGTTGCTTGAACTGGTTTTTGGCGTGCTGCAACTCAATGGCTATGCGTTCCATATCTGCGCTAATGCGCTCAAGCTGAGACATAGCTTCTTTTTTTCGCTTTTTGTATTTGCTCACACCTGCGGCTTCTTCAAAAATGGTTCTGCGCTCGTCTGCATTGTCGCTGAGTAGAGCATCTACCATTCGCTGGTCCATTTGCGAATATGAGCCTGCACCCATACCGGTATCTGCAAAAAGATTTTTTATATCTGCAAGGCGGCATTCCTGGTTGTTTATCAAGTATTTGGATTCGCCATCGCTAAAGGCTTTTCTGGTTATCATAACCTCTGCATATTCAGACGGCAAAAGGCCTCTATCGTTTTCAATTACAAGCGAAACTTCTGCCATACTCATCGCAGGTCTCTCTTCTGTTCCAGAAAAAATAACCCCCTGCATTTTGTCCATTCTTAGCAGTCCGGCTCTTTGCTCGCCCATAACCCAGCGAATGGCATCTACTATATTAGATTTTCCGCAACCATTTGGGCCAACTATGGCGGTTAATCCATTTCCTTCCAACTGGATTTCCACCTTTTGCGCAAAGGATTTAAAACCGAAAATTTTTAGCTTTTGTATTTTCACTGGGAAAAGTAATGTAGAAAAATTCTATATAGTAGCCACTGATTAACTCTGAATCTCGTTGTGGCGTTCCCCCGTTAGCTCTTGAATTAATCAGCATTTACTATATTAGTCTCATGAAAACTGCCCTCATCATAGGCGCTGGCCCAGCTGGGCTTACCGCTGCTTTTGAATTTCTTAAAAAAGGTGATGTTCATCCAGTGGTTGTTGAGGTTCCAAAAGCTTACCCCGCATATTTTGGAACATACGATAAATTTGACGAATTAAAAGCTTGGTTAGACGGCATAGACAATTTGTTTTTAATTGGGCGAAACGGAATGCACAGATACAACAATATGGACCACTCAATGCTGAGTGCTAAAGAAGCTTTGAATGCCATTCGTAGCGGTTCAAAAGACAAATCTGCAATTTGGAGAGTGAATAGCGAAGAGGATTACCATGAAGGTAGATAAGGATTTTCTAAAATTGCTCGCTCCGATGTTCATACAATATTTTTTTGCTGGATTATTTTGCGCATTTGTGAACTGGGGATTTTTTTATTTTTTGAACTATAAATTGGGAATGTATTATTTGTATGCAGTTGTGCTTTGTTTTTTTGTAAGTTCAATTGTAAATTTTATTTTATGCAAAATTATTTTCAAATCCAAAGAAGGCCGAAAAAAACGCACGGAATTTGCAATGGTGATACTTGTGGGTGCAATAGGTTTGGGCATTGAATTGGGTGCAACCGCCTTTTGCGTGGAAATTTTGGGATTTCCCAATATGATTTCAAAAATAGCCGGAACCGGCGTGGCTTTTATATTTAACTATACTAGCAAACAGTTTTATATATTTTCGCATAGATGATTTTTGATAAAAAGTTTTTTAAGTTTATTCTTGTTGGAATAATCAATACTGTTGTAGGTTCGGCTATAATGTTTTCGCTTTACAATATAGCGCATTTGAGTTATTGGGTCTCTTCTGCTTTCAATTACTTTCTTACCAGTATTTTGAGTTTTTTTCTAAACAAATATTTCACATTTACCGTAAAAGAGTGGAGTTTGTTTATGATAGTTGCATTTATTTTAAATATAATCATTTCTTATTTTATTGCCTATGGGTTAGCAAAACCATTAATAAACTATTTTTTGCACAGCCAGCCGCAAAATATTCGAGAAAATATCGCTTTATTTGCGGGAATGTGCTTATTCACAGGGTTAAATTATTTGGGTCAGAGGTTTGTGGTGTTTAATAAAAGATAAAAAATATTTCTAAATTAAAACAGGAATGAAAATAAGAAAAATTTTAAGAGAACCTCTGCTTTACCTACTGCCCCTGCTTGTTGCTCTAGCTGGGTTTTGGATTATTCCAGCAAAATCAAGCATCAGCGATGTTGTGTTAGCCATAGATGGAAATTCTTATTCAGAATCTTTTCCAATTTCAACGCATAAAATAAGAGAAAATTCAGATTTTTCAATTTCTTTTAATATAAACATTAAAGAAAACGAAAATTTTGTTTATAAATTTTTTCCAGACGATTGCATTTTAGGCATTGAAATAAACGGAAAGGCATTTCCACAAGAAATGATAAAAAGACCATGCGATTACAACAATGGAACCCTGCTTGATTTATCGGAATATACGCAAAAAGGCTTGAATAGAATAGAATTCCAAATGAAAAATAATAGCGGCCCTGGCGGGCTTAGAATAGATTATCCTTATGATGGGTTTTCTTCTGTTGGATTTAAACAGATACTATTTTCCATTTTATTGTTGATAACCGTAGCTCTTATTTTGCAAAAATTCAAATTCGGAATTTCTGCTACATCATTAGTTCTTTTGGGAATTGGCATTCGGTTAATTTATTTTTCCTATACCAGCCCAATAGAAAGAGTTTACGATATGGACTATGGGCATTTGGTATATATAAATATGATAATTGAAAATAAGCAAATTCCCTCAACAGATGGTTGCTGGAGCTGCAACCACCCACCTTTGTATTATTTGATTGGTGCAGGAATTAAAAGTATTTTGGATAATATAAATCCGTTTTACTCGCTTCGTTTTTTGCAGCAGATAGCAATGCTTTTTTCCTTTGCTTCTTTGGCTTTCGGGGTGGCTTTGCTGTACAGGCTATTTAGTGATAAAAGAATTACAATGTTTTCAAGTTTGCTCTTTGTGGTTTGGCCTGGTTTTGTTATAACCGCACCTAGAATAGGCAATGATGTGCCTTTTTATCTTGGAGCCTTGATGTGTATGCTATTTGCTCAAATGTGGTGGAACAAACATAAAAGCAGGTATTTATTGCTCTCATTTTTAGGTGCTGGTATTGCAGTGCTTTTCAAATCTACAGGATTTGTTGTTTTAGGAGCTTTAATTCCAATATATATATGCGGAATATTTCGTTTTTGGGAGTTTCCAAGACTAAAAATGATAGTAGGAATTTTTATCATTGTGATGTTTTCTGCTTTTGCGTCTCAGCATAGAATTGTTTTGGATTTTTTTCGCAACGAAACCCCAACTTTGGTTAGCGTTAGGAATTTAAATCCTGGTTTGAATGTTAAAACTTCACTAGGGAGTTTTATTTATTTTGATGTAAAAGACTATTTTATGGAGGCATACACAAGCACTTGGAACGATGAAGGTGGCAGGCAGTATTTTTGGAATTTTTTTATAAAATCCACGCTGTTTGGGGAATATGCGGTTTGGAATTCCAATGAGGGAAGGATTTTTGCAAGCATATTAAATTTTATAAATTTAATTTTCTTTCTGCTTATTTTTTGGGGAATTGTGAATATGAAAATACAAAATTTGCCGAGCTTGCTGTTTTTCACAGCTTTAATTGCTAGTTTGATTTTCACAAGGGCATATTATTCCGTTAGCTGTTTGCAAGATTTTCGCTACATAGCTCCAGTTCTTGTTCCAATGCTGTTATTCACTTTCGAGGGACTTAAAATTTTGAAAAATACTAATTTGCGTTTTGGCGTGTATGTGTGTATGTTAATTTTTGCTGTTTTGTCGTTTTTGTTTATAGTTTTACCCGGGATTTTTAAATGAAAAAATTGCTAACCAGAGAAATAATAAAAAGAATTATTCGCGAACCCTTGTTTTATTTGCTGCCCCTGCTTGTTGCTCTAGCTGGGTTTTGGATTATTCCAGCAAAATCAAATATCAGCAATGTTGTGCTAACCATAGATGGAAATTCTTATTCAGAATCTTTTCCGTTTTCAACGCATAAAATAAAAGAAAATTCAGATTTTTTAATTTCTTTTAATATAGATGTTAAAGATAACAAAAATTTGGTTTATAGATTTTATCCAGACGATTGTATTTTAGGCATTGAAATAAACGGAAGGGCATTTCCGCAAGAAAAGGTAAAAGAACCATGTGCTTACAAAAATGGAACTATAATTGATTTCTCAGGATATACGCAAAAAGGTTTGAATAGAATTGAACTTCAAATGAAAAATAATGGCGGTGTAGGAGGACTTGTTATAAATAGTCTTCATTTTCATTCTGTTGAGTTTAAACATATCATATTTTCTATTTTATTGTTAATAACCTTTGTTTTTATTTTGCGGAAATTCAAAGTCGAAATTTCCGTAACAAATCTTAAAAAAATTCCTTTTTATATTTTGCCGGTAATTGCCTTATTGCTTTATGCTTTTGTTGAATTTTGCTTGCGCTTGCAATATGAATTAAACGAGCTTTTTAATATGGATACTACAATTTACCAGGCAGTTGGTAGGGGAATAGTCAATGGTATTAAGCCTTGGAGTGGGCTTTGGGATATTAAACCTCCTGGTATTTTTTTGTTAAATGCAATTTCTTATAAAATATTTGAAACTCCTATTCTAACCGATTATTTTCAATGTTTTGTTCTTATCGTTATTGCAGTTATCCCAATCTTATTTTGGTTGTTCGTCTGGGGGGGGGGGGGGGGGGGGGGGGGGGGGGGGGGGGCGGGGGGGGGGGGGGGGGGGGGGGGGGGGGG
>JAITFN010000002.1 GCA_031281345.1 Candidatus Fibrimonadaceae bacterium | reverse complement strand
ATGCGCGATGCTTTTGCCGAGAAAAAGGCTTCTAGCCGCTTTTCCTGGCGGGAATTTGCAAAAAGAGCTGGGTATGCAAGCCCTGTTTTCTTAAAATTGGTTGCAGAAGAAAAAAGCTCCCTAAGCGCAGACGGCATTGAAAGAGTGGGTCTGGCACTCGGTTTAACCGATAAAGAACAGGAATTTTTCCGCCTTTTGGTTCCCTTTACCCACGAAACAAACAACGCAAAAAAACAAAAACTCTTTGGCGAAATGCGCAATATAGCAGCACTCTGCAAAAACCGCATTATAGAAGCAAATCTATACGATTATTACAAAGAATGGTACCACAGCGTTATACGCGAATTAGCCCCAAATGTATCATCTGAAAGCGAAATTTCAAAATTATTGCTTCCAAAAATCCCTATGCCGCAGGTTAAGGCTTCACTTGCCCTTTTGCTCAAACTCGGCTTGCTAGAACGGGATTCAAAAGGAAAGTACAAACAAACAAGCAAGCATCTCACAACGGGAGATAACATAAGCTCAATGGCGGTTCGCAAGCACCACGAAAATATGGGAATTTTGGCAGTTTCTGCTTTAGAAAACATTTCAAAAAAAGAAAGGGATATTTCTGGAATAACTATGGGTTTATCAAAAGAGGGTTTTGAAGCCGTGAAGGCAGAGTTGGCTAATTTTAGGCGTAAAATAAAGGAAATTGCCTCCCAAAGCGAAAATGAAGAAGAATCTGTATATAGAATAAATTTGCAATTATTTCCACTGTCAAAATCTGCGAAAACAAAGGAGGCAAAAAATGAAAAAGTTTAATCTATTCTCGCCAAAATTTGTTTTTGCGCTACTCGCATTATTTGCATTAACCTGCACAAATCCGGCAAAAACAACGCAAAAAGCGCCAGTTGTAGCAGGGGGCACAAGCGAAGAAACCAACACTCTCGCATATAATGAGGTGTTGCCTGCTGTGGGCAGAGATGGCCGCAGCAAAACAGCCCTTTTATTCAAAACCCCAAACAGTTTCGCTGCTTCTGACGGCAACAAATTCTCGGCATCTATTGCCTTTGAAATAAGCGCCTGGTTCAAAATAGATTCCATTCCGCAAAAATCCGCAGTGCCGTACAATTTAGTTGGGAAAAACGATATTTTCAGCCTTGCGCTTGTGAATGGTGCCTGCGGAGCGGAAAATCCCTCATTTGCATTCTTTTTAACAGAAGAAACTTCAATTTTTGCCTGCAAGCACGCGGTTTTATCAAAAAAGCCAGTTAAAGAGGGCTTATGGACTTTTGTAGAGGTTAAATGGGACGGTCGCTACTTAACGCTTTATCAAGATAACGTTCAAGTAGCAAAAGAAGAGCGAATTTTGGCCGTTTTGCCATATTCCAATATGCCGGTTTATCTTGGCAAATCTGGAATTTCCTTTGCAATTGAAGAACTTTCACTCAACACGGAGGCTCTATGACAATAGACGAAAACATAAACGAAGCCGAAGATGCCGTATGCATAGCAAATAACTCTGGTCGCATATTAACTGCAAACAAACGTTTTTGCAAAATGTTTGGTTTTGACCAGAGCGAGGTAAAGGGGCATTATTTATGCGATTTATATCGCCATAAAGAGGTGCTTAGCCGCATCTTGGAGAATATTCCAGAGCAAGATGATGTTCTGCAAACCAGAATGCGCACAAGGGCTGGTCGCAGCTTTCCCTGCCTGCTAACCTATCGCGGAACAAAGTCCTTGGAAGGCATACCTTTGCTTAGGCATTCCATTCAGCGTTCAAGCTGCCAGTGAAGACAAAATTCTCTTTGTCCCAGCTATAGAATAGCCTTCGTTTTTAAGGTAATGGTGGATTTTCTTTAGGCGTTCTATGGAATCCGTGTCATAGCGCCTTTGCGCCCCAGCGGTACGGCTGGGTTTTAAGTAAAAATTGAACTCTTTTTCCCAAAATCTTAGCGTATGGGCTGCCACTTGTAGCATTTTGGCAACATCGCTAACCCTAACGGGGATATCTAATGGGATATCCAAAGCCTGAGATGTATTATGTACTATCATATACTTGATAGTTGTGCAAAAATCGTGCCAAAGTGGTAAACTTAACGTTTACAGCAAAAATATCCTTTTCTTCTAAAATTGCTATATTGTTCTCGTAATAGAGAATTAAATTTATGCTTTTCAATTCCCTAACTTTTGCTTTTTTCTTACCGATAGTTTTCCTGCTCTATTGGTTTGTATTTCAGCGGAATTTGAAAATTCAAAATATTTTTGTTATTGTTGCCTCTTATGTTTTTTATGGCTGGTGGGACCCACGTTTTTTGATACTTATAATTTTCACCAGTTTTTGTAGTTGGGGTTGTGGCTTGCTAATGCAGCGTTTTGACTCATTTTATCGCAATTTCATAAATATTAGCAACATAGTACTGAATCTAGGGATTTTGGGAGTTTTCAAATATTACAATTTCTTTATTGAAAGTTTTATTTCTGCTTTTGCAACAGTAGGTATTCACATCCAACCTAACACGCTGAAAATTATCCTGCCCGTAGGTATTTCATTTTACACTTTTCAAGCATTGAGTTATTCTATTGATGTTTATAGAAAGCGCATTGAACCAACAAAAGATATCATAGCTTTTTTTGCGTTTATAAGTTTTTTTCCGCTTTTGGTTGCGGGACCTATAGAAAGAGCGAAAAATCTGCTACCTCAGTTCCAGCAAAAGCGAGTTTTTGATTATGAAAAAGCAACAGATGGAATGAGGCAAATTCTTTGGGGATTGTTTAAGAAAATGGTTATAGCGGATAATTGCGCCATTTACGTGAATAAGGTTTTTGAAAATTATCAAAATATAACAACTAGCAGTACTTTGCTACTAGGTACGATTTTCTTTGCTTTTCAAATTTACTGCGACTTTTCAGGTTATTCTGACATTGCCATAGGCACAGGCAGATTGTTTGGCATTAGCGCAATGCGCAATTTTAATTTTCCATATTTTGCAAGGGATATAGCGGAATTCTGGCGAAGATGGCACATTTCGCTTACAACTTGGTTTCGCGATTATGTTTATATTCCTTTGGGTGGTAGCCGAGTTTCAAAATTGAAAATTGTTCGCAATACATTGATTATTTTTCTGTTAAGCGGTTTGTGGCACGGTGCGAACTCAACATTCTTAGCTTGGGGTTTATTCCATGCAATATTATTTTTGCCTTCTATTATGCTTGGAAAGAATAGGAAATATATGGACACAGTTGCGGAAGGAAAGCTTTTACCGAGCATTTTGGAAGTTTTTCAAATTGCCTTTACTTTTTTATTCGTTGTTATTGGCTGGGTGTTTTTCAGGGCAGAAAACATTGGGCAGGCTGTTCAATATTTGCAAGGAATGTTTGATATGAGCATTTTGAACAGACCTATATTTAAGTTTTTTGGTGGCAAGGTTGAAACGATGTTTTGTTTGGCAATAATGTTTGCGGTGGAATGGTTGCAAAGAAACAAACAGCATGGGTTGGATATAGCAAAAATAAATCCGTGGTTAAGACATATCATTTATATTCTTATAATTTTTAGCATTATTTTTTATGCGGGTCAAAACGAACAATTTATTTACTTTCAATTTTGAGGAATGGATAAGATGAAAAAATTTATTATAAAATCATTATTTTACTTTATTTCTTTTTTGTGTATTTACGGCATATTTATTTTTTGGAATGGTAATCTTACTGGAGATATTGGCAGATTGGGGAAAATTTCATTTGGAAAAGATTATGTTCAATATTTAGAAAAGAATTATTTAACAGATAATCTAACAATAGATACACTTATTACTTTTTGTGAAAAATTACAAATAGATGAAGCTTCAAAAGTTTGCACTATTGGTGATTCATTTAGCAATCAGGGAATATATGGTTATCAAAATTATTTAGCGCATCTGCTTGGATTTAAAATAATAAACATTCTTAGAGGTGATAAAGAACTATCAAATATGGCTATAGCATTGTTAAATAGTAATATTATTGATAGTTCAAATTGTAGCATATTTATATTAAGTAGCGTAGATAGATATGTTATTCCTAATCTAACTTATATTGATTTTGAAATTCAATACGAAAAGCCGCTACTGAAAATGAATGATAAAAATAAAAATAATTCTTTATATGATTTGTTTTCATTCATAAGGTTGAATCTCAATTATGATAATCCCATATTCGAGCACAGTTTAAAAAAGGAATGCTTTACACATAGACATTTTTCAAAAATTTTATTTAATTATAAAGAAGATATGAATTTTTTGAATACTCAAAAAATTGATGTAGCAAAAGCCAAGGAAAATCTTATTCTATTAAATAAAAAATTCTCAGAAAAAGGAATTAAATTGATATTTCTAATTGCAGCCGATAAATACGATGTTTATAGACCATTTATGGCAGATAATTCTTTGCCCATTGATACAACAACTGATGAACTATCAAATATTTCTGATGTTTTTGTTATAAATACAAAGCCAATGCTTCAAGAAATGGTGCAAAATGGCGAAAAAGATGTGTATATGGTAAACGATACTCATTGGTCTTATAAAGCGAGTGAAGCTGTAGCACGTGAACTTGCCAATGCCATTGATTCATTGGGATTTTGAGCATTTCAAAATTTATACCCTGTTTCCAGCAAAAGCGCATTATTCGATGTGAATGTTTTTCTAAAAATAAATTCGCTTTGATACGCTATCAAAAAGACGAATGATTCGTTAAAATTATATTCAAACCCCAAATGCGAATATAATCCAAAAGGATTTTCTCCTTTTTGCTTTGTATTTATATATCCAACAGTTCCTATTCCCATATTGAAATAATTAAATACCACTTGTTCAATAAATAATCCGGTGCTCAAATATGAATTTTTATCATCTGGCGAAACGTTTAGAAGGTCAACTTTAACCCCATAACGCTGGAATTCGTTTGCCATAAGCAGTATTTTAAGCCCAGAAGTATGAGACAAGCCATTCATATCGTCTGCACTGCAATAGCCTATGGAACTGCCGAGGCGTATAGCTGCTGTTTGCCCGTATATGTTGCTCGTGAGTAGCAAAATAAACAACATTATAACAATACTCAATTTTTTCATATTAACATCCTCAAACCAAAACTCATTATTATAGGGACATAAGGCGGGATATAAGGTACAATTGACATTGACAATTCTATAAAATCGTTAATCTTATAATTATATTCAAATTCTCCCCCATACCATAAGAACGCCCATTGCCAATTATCTTCTGGGCTTCCTTTAAAAATACTATAATCATCATTTACATAACCATTTAATTTTTGCCAATTTTTTCTGAAAAAAAATGTTGGACCAATTCCCCCATTAAATGAATGTTTTTCTATTTGAAATATTCTCCCTCTCAAACCTATATGGCTCATTCCAGCAAATTGCCTAGCACAATCTGCATATAAGCCTTGTGCTATTTTTATTGAAAATATATTTCTATATAAAAATTTTTCAAAACTTAATATTGTTCCAGGATCAAATACAAAAACACCATCATCATCTAACTTATATTTCATCAAAGATACATTTGTAGCACCTCTAGGGTGAATACTTAATCCTGTTAATTTTATTCCAGCAGTGAATTGTTGTGCAACTACAGCCGAAAAAAATGTAAGAATAATAAATAATAACTTAAACATTATAATTATGCCTCTATGCTAATAATTATAGAAATTCGCTTTGAGAAAAGAGCAAAAAATTAAACAAGATGCATAAATTTGACGCTAAGATGCATTGTCGGGCTGTTCGCGTGATTTTATAAACATTCCTCCAAACACCAGAATTAAGCCAAATACTATTTGTATGCGACAGGATGATAATATTTTCCCAATATCATCAGAAGAGGCGCAATAACTTCCGCTATCATTAAAGGCAAGTTGTACCCTATCACCGATTTTATATCTATCTCTTGGAGAATCTTCGAATAAGTTGAAAAAGTTTAAAAAACCTAAAAAACCTCTTTGACTTATTTCACATTTTCCATAGCCTCTTCCCGACATAAAATACACAGAATAAGTTCCGTGTCCATACCTACCACCACCACGATGATATGATACTTCAGTTACTACTCCATATTCATAATTTCCAGACCGTCTAAGTTTCTTTAATTTACCTGTTTCTGACAAATTAATAAATATTAGCACTAGACCCACAATAACAAGGACTATTCTCGCTATTATCTCAGACTTTTTTGTCATTTTTTTGCTCATAACGAACAGTCTTTACCCCAAATTCTTTCAAAAAGATCCATAGTAGAATAAAATGCGAATGGTTCCTCAGTTTCAATATCTTTTTGATTAAGTTTTGTGACATAACCGCCGTCTTCACCAATAAGTAATTCCGGTTGGTATTTAACCTTATCAATTATATCTTTTTTTGAAATTAATCCTTCATCTAACAATTCTTGCAAAGCACCGTAAAATATTTTAATGGGTCTTATTTTAATACCATCCGGCATTTGGAAATTCGATGCAAATACATCATTTTTTGTTATTCCCAATTCTACTGCAAGCTGCATAGCATAAACATGAAGTTCTGGGTCAGTTGAAATATCGTGCCACCAAGTTGTTTCTATTTCTTTTCCGCTGCCCAAGTCATAGATCGGTAAAGATTCTTGTGGCGGTGGCGGTAAAGATCCTTGTGGTTTTTGCAACTGCCCTTGCAAAATGTCAGCGAAATTACTGGTTTTATTAATAGTATTCGGTTGGGAACCACATACCCCATACTGCCAGTTAGCTACTGTTGAAACATTCATATTGTTCTCCAAGTTTTGTTTTACAAAATATTACGTGCAAGAATAATGCCATTATAATAAGAGGTTAAGCAAGATGCATAAATTTGATGCTAAGATGCAGAATTAGAATTTTTTAGTCCCAAGGATTTTTAATTTTTAACCCTGCAATATTTTCAAAATCCTTTGTATTGCGAGTTATTAATTCAAAATCGTGAACCAATGCCGTAGCAGCAATCAGTGCGTCAGGAAGTTTTATTTTGTAGTTTCTTCTAACTTCTATAGCCTTATTTTTAATATTCTCATTCAACTCCAACACATTGGAATTTTTAATAAAATCTTTCAAAACCTCTATTTGCTCATCGGATGCACTTTTCCAGCCGAGCAATTCAATTTCTGTTATTACAGATAAATTCGGATTTCCTAAAAATAATCTTTCTTCAATGAAGGCGGCTATGTTGCTTGACATCTGCCCTTTTAGATAATAGATTATAATGTTCGTATCTAGAATATATCTCGCTCCCATTCGTTCCTCAAATCGGCTAATTCTTTATCTAGTTCTTTCGGATCTTGTTTAGGCAAAGCCCCCCTAAATTTTCGCCAATCAACTTTTGAATTTTCTAAAGAGTTTACAACATTCAACATTTGCAAACTCTCCAACTGCCTAATTAGATTAAGCACAGCAGGGTCCTTAATTTCCAATGTCATAGTCATAAAATAACTCCTTGTTTCGTAGTAATATAGTAAATTACTAGCATCTAGCCTGAACCCCAATTTTATAGGATTTGCCACACGGAATGCTTATTTCAGCAAATTCATAACAACATTCCATTTTTCGTTGCTGGAGAAATCCGTAATTAACTTTGCGTTGTTAATTATGTCTTGTGCTGAAGCTACTCTTTTAAAGAAATCAGCATACCAAGCTTTGTTTTTCTCGCTGTACATTGAATATCTTGGGTCACATTCCATTTCTTTTATTTCTTCCCAAGTAAATGGCTCTTTCTGGAACTTGAATGGGATATTACCGTATTTCTTGTGATAAGCCTCATACTCTTCGCCAAACTCTTTTAGCCTTTCTTCAAAAGAAGAGTCGCGGGGGCCAACAAAGCTATATCCTTTTTCCATAAACCATCGCTGTAATTTGTTTGGTGGCTGTGGTTTCACAGGATCCATTTCCGCGAACCAAACTGTATAACCTTGGTCTCGCAATTCGGAATTTTTTATATACTTGTTTATTTTATCCATAAAGGCTTGAGCTTCTTCTGGGTCGTCAAAATAATTTTCCGCTATGTATTTAGCCAAGTCTCTGCCAGCTTCTCTATTTGCAGCGAATGCTTCAAACTCCTTAGGGTCAGTAATTATTATAGCATCTGGGTTTAAATCCAGACGTATACCCGTACCTCCATTTTTAAGCCATTTTACACCAGATGTGTCTTCTTCAATAGTCGCTGCTCCAGTAAAAATCAAACGGCTGTCAAAAACCATATTCCCCAACTCAACTGCAATATCAAGGGCATTTTCCACTTTTCCAACCAGAGCGTTAAAAATAAAATTCTGCGCCGAGCCGGGCTTGCTATATTCTGAGTTTAAAAACTCGAACTCTTGTTCCCATTTAACAAGTTTCTTCTCATACATATGTTCCAACTTGGCATACTGTTCATCAGATAGAATCGTTTTTAGACTTTCGTTGTCATCTTTACTAAATCCGTAATCGCCGTTCACAATTTTTTTCAAAAAATCATCACCATTAGCTTCTGCTTCAGCCGTAAGAAACTGCTTCCGCTCTTCTTTTTGGGCACGTAGCATTTCATTAAATTGCGCAAGTATATTATCTGTTTGCGGACCTGGTTCAGCTTCTTTGAGTAACCCCTGTGACTGTTGCGCAAGCCGTGCTCTTTCGCTTATTTCAACGGTATCTTTTTTGATATGTTTGTGCGTTGCAGGTTCGTCCTGTACATCGGTGGCTGGTTTTTCTAAATTCCGTTGCTTATGCTTTTGAGCATGGGTGACAATTTCGGGAGAATGCCTGCGTTCTGTTGCGTTTGAAATATCCACGATGTAACTCCTTATGGTTTAATTGTCCTGCTACATTTATAGGCATATAGCGGAAAAACTTTAAAGAAGTTAAGCAAGATGCATAAATCAGATGCTAAGATGCATTTTTCTCTTTACCCCAAAGTATTTCAAAAAGCTCCGAAGCTGAAGAAAATGTTATTGGTTCTATATCTTCAAAACCTTTAAAATTAGTTTCTATGCCAAAACCGTCTTTATCATCATATCCGTTATTGAAATGTACTTTCGGTGGGCATTTCACCGCGTCAATTATATCTTTCTTTGAAATTAATCCTTCATCTAGCAATTCTTGTAAAGCACCGTAAAATTCCATACCCTGAATTTTAAAATCCGTTGCAAATTCCTTATTTTTTACTATTCCCAATTCTACTGCAAGCTGCATAGCATAAGCGAAAAGTTCTGGGTCGCTTGAAATATCGTGCCAAGGCTTCATTGCTACCGCTTGTCCGCTGCTCATTTCATAGAGTATCGGTTTAAGATTTGCTGAAGGTTCTTGCGGCTTTTGCAAGCGTTCTTGCAAAATGTCATCAAAATTACTGGTTTTATTAATAGTATTCGGTTGATATGCCGCATACTGCCCGTTAGCTACTGTTGTAACATTCATATTGTTCTCCAAGTTTTGTTTTACAAAATATTATGTGCAAGAATAATGCCATTATGATAAGAAGTTAAGCAAGGTGCATAAACTTGATACTAAAATACATCCATTTCATATAATTTCTGTTTTATATCTGAAATATATCTCCTTGTAATACATAAAAAAGCCCCGTTGGATAATGTCGCTTCAAAACAATTATTGTCTAAGGGTTTGAATTTGTCCAGTTTGTTAATATTAACAACACAATATTTGCTAACTTGCATAAAACCTTTGTCCTTTAATTTTTCATATATCTGATACAAACGACCTCTAACAAAATAGCTCTCATTTCTGCAATGGACAATAGTTTTTCCATTAACGCTTTCAATATAGTAAATATCAGAAATATTTACCATTTTTACACTGCTACCCGAATAACACTCTATTTGCATATCAACCGATTTTATCGATGAGATAATGCGTTCTACAATTTTATTCTTTATCGGATATGTAATTAATATTTCTATATCTTTTTTCAAAGAATTTTGTTCAAGATTGATGATCATTGTACCTCTATGCCTAATTATAGGTTTTTTTAGAAAAAACTTTAAAAAAGTTAAGCAAGATGCACAAATTTGACATTAAGATACATTGTCGGCTTGATTTACACCAAACTTATCGTATAAATGTAGGAATTTTTTTGAATGTTTGGTGGCTTTTTTGCGATTTGATTCAATTATCTGTTCAGCAAAATCCTTGAAAATCTCATTCTTATCTTGCGGTGCCGCTTCATCGCCTTTTTTATCTTGCGGAACCTTTTTTTTGACTTCTTCTTCATCTGACTGAATTGCTTTATTGTCTGGCGGTGAAATCCAGCAACCGTAGCGATAACTAAAATATACTCCCTCATCTCTGCCCCGTTTTTTAGCCTCGTAATAACCTTCCCTAGCTTTTTTTAATTCTAAATCTAGCTCGCCATATCTGCCCTCAAGAAAATCATTTTCCTTATTCAAATATTTATAATCAGGATCCTGCTCAGTTAAATTAAAAGCATCTTTATATGACTCTCCATCCATATAACGAGTTATGCCTTCCAAAAATCTATTAGCTAACTCAGGGTCATTTGGATCGATGAATTTATAGCCTTTAACAGGTATTTCAGCGATGTATTCTGCAGTTTCCCTACCATACTTTCTCACTGCAGTTCTCATAGAAGTGCCATTCTTTAGTGCCTCTACTTTTACCGCATATAGCCATCCATTAAATTGGTGTTGCCTGAGCGAAAACTTTTCCTCGTTCTCAAGAGCTTGTGCATTTGGATTTATGGTCACTTTTGTTGCAGGATTGTCATCTTGCATAGTTACAAGGTTGTTGCCTTGCACAGTTGAAATGTTGTTGTCTTGCACGTTTATAGTCGCTTTTTCAAAACGATTGAAATGATGCGAAGCGTAGTTTGAATATCCGTGCCCTGCTACTTTTGAAACGTTCATAATAAATCCTATAATTTAATA
>JAITFN010000065.1 GCA_031281345.1 Candidatus Fibrimonadaceae bacterium | reverse complement strand
AAAGGCAGCTTAAATTTCTATCTTTACACAGCAAACTCACGCGGGAATAGCTCAGTTGGTAGAGCATAACCTTGCCAAGGTTAGGGTCGGGGGTTCGAGTCTCCTTTCCCGCTCTTTATCTTTATTTAACCTATGAGGTAAAATATGCTTGTACTAAAGCAATTTGAATTAAACAAGGAAGCAGATACATTCTTGAAAATATCAGGGAGAAACCCAAGTGTCCTAACATTTCTCTTTTCTCTGATGGGTCTAGAGCCAGTTACAAATTTTGAAGCCAACAAAAAGGAGGTGAAATTTGAAACGGTATCTGTAAGGTACGGAAAAAAACATATTAATATTCCAAATAACGCTATTACTGGAATAGAGACAGGCTGGAGAAAGCCATTCTCTATTCTTGTAATTGCTGTCGTAGTTTTCTTAGGTAGTGTTTTGGCTTACTTCGCTGAAGAATCTTTAATGCCACTAACAGTAATTGGAATAGTTATCTCTGTGATTTGTTTTATTTCTTACTTTCGAAATAAAACTTTGTTTTTTGGTGTTACCAACGGCGAAAGCAGTAAAACAGTTTGGCTGGAAGTCAAAAGAAGCGTGATTGAAAACGTTTCTATTGATTTTGACAAATTTGAAGAAGCCGCTACTGTTTTAAACGAAGCTGTTTTGAACAGTAGAAAATAAGGAATAATCACTCCCACTCAATAGTCGCAGGCGGTTTGTGCGTAACATCGTAAAGCAAAGCACCCAAACCAGCTTCCTTTAATTTTGTCCAAAGCGAATTCCTCAACAAACCTTGGTCTATTTTCGCAAAATTCGCAGTCATTGCCTCTGCACTGTTCACAGGACGCATAACAATGCAGGGTTTGCCTGCAATTTTAAGCGGCAAAAGCACAACCGGCATTTGCCAAATTTTGTCGTATAAATTATTTTCAATTAAAAAGTTAAAGCAAATAGAATCAAAAAGCCGGAGCGTATCAAGAGCTTCTTTTGTGCAATATTGCTCTGCGGTTTCAAAGGTGGTTTCTGAAACGCTGCCAACTAGCCATACGGAACGGTTTATAGCCTTGAAACGGTTAATCAAAGAAGTGCTGATATTTTCCAAAGTTTCCCAAGAAAGTTCTCCCTCTATCAACAAAGGCTGCGCATAAGTCCTTGCATCGCCCTGAACACCAACGCTTTTTATTGGCAAAAGCCTTGCCTTTATTGAAAGTTCGTCTATGGCTTTTTTCAATTCAGGAATTTCGGATTTTCCAGAGGCTTTTCCATCGCTGCACAAAAGCCTAACGCCAAGACCAGGACCCGGAAAAGGATGCCGCCAAATGAGTTCTTTTGGAATGCAGAGTTCCTCACCCAAAATTCGCACCTCGTCTTTATATAAATCCGCAAGCGGTTCCAAAAGCAAACCTTTTTCTTGTAAATCCAAAACGCCTTGCACACGGTTGTGGTGCGTTTTTATTGAATCCGCATTTTCTGTGCCGCCGCTTTCTATGGTATCGGGATAAATGGTGCCTTGAGCCATTATCCAGTCATTTGTGTTTAGTGATAGCCTTGCCATTTCGCTATCTTTAATTTTTAAAAAAGTTTCACCTATAATGTTTCGTTTTTTTTCCGGCTCAGAAACGCCTTGCAATTCACGCAAAAAATCTTTTCCCGCATCGCAAATTTGCAAATTGTTCATACCTTCTTTTTGCAAAAATTTCATAACTTGTTGGCTTTCGTTTAGCCTCATCAAACCGTTGTCTATATGCAAACCCAAAACCCTTTCTTGCCCCAAAACCTTATTCAAAAGCACAAATGCCACGGTGGAATCTACCCCGCCAGAAACTAGCAAAAATACTTTTTTGCCCTCTGCCGCCTTTGATATTTTTTCGCTTATCTGCGGTACATAGCTTTTTATGCTCCAAGATTTTTTGCAACCGCATATATCAAGAACAAAATTTTCCAAAAATTTGTCGCCAAATTCGGTGTGCTTAACTTCGGGGTGGAATTGTATTCCGTAAATTTTCTTTTCTGCGTTTTCTACTCCGGCAAATTCGCAGTCGCTGGTACGGGCTATTGTGCTGAACCCAGCAGGCAACTTTGAAACGCTATCTCCGTGACTCATCCAGGCAAAGCTGTTTTCGGGAATGTTTTTGAACAAAAGGGAATCGATCTTTATTATTTGCAGGCTAGATATTCCGTATTCCTTAACTTTCCCAGGGCTAACTTCGCCGCCTAAGTTCAGTGCTATGAGCTGGTGACCGTAGCAAATCCCAAGTTTTGGAATGTTTATGCCTAGAATGTCTTTGTTGAACGCAGGGGCGTTTTTTTCGTAAACGCTCATAGGGCCACCGCTAAATACAATGCCTTTTGCGAAACTTAAATGCTCCACAGGCGAATTCGGCGAGAAAATGCGAGCAAAAACTCCGAGCCTTCTAATTCGGTTCGCAATTAAATGCGCATATTGCCCACCAAAATCCAAAACAGCAATGGTGTCTAGGTCGCCTAAATTCATTTGCGTGTAAGGTAGAAAATTCTATATTTCTCTAATGGCAGCTACTCTGAAACCTCACATCCACTTCTTCAACAGGTAAAGCCTCATTGCTCTTTTGCGCTTTTTGAAGCTCCATAGATTTTTCGGGGCTATACCACCAATACACAGGTATAGCATCTTCCCTATTGAATTTGCCGTATAACGACCCAGGATAGCCAAAACGCCTCCAATGCAGAATTTTGTTATTTTCGGATTGCCACAGCAAAATATATGGGACTATCTCTGTTAGGCGAATGTCCAAATCTTTTAATATATTGTTGCGAGCATCTAAATTCAGCTCAGTTTTTTGGGCTTCTATAAGGCTGTCTATAATTTTGTCTTGCAAGCCGGGCACGTTGTTTGTGCCTTTGTCGTTTGCGGTTTTGGAATGCCAACTTGCCTCCGGATCACTCAAGCGACCCGCACCCCAAGCGAGCCAGCACAAGTCAAAGTTCGCATCGTCAATGCGCTGGCGGAACGTGGAAAGAGAAACGGTTTCTATGTTGGATTCTATTCCTACGGCTTTTAAATCTTCTTGGAATTTTGTTGTGTGGCGAATGTCCTCGGCGTGGTTTAAAAAAGTGAGTTCAAACGGCTTGCCATCTTTGTCCACAAGTTTGCCCTGAGCATTTACAGTGTAACCCGCTTCTTCAAAAAGTTTGCGAGCGGAATCTGGAGCATAAGGGTATAGTGGTGCATAGGGATTTTTGTGCCCATCCCAAAGACTTGGATAATATGTATTTAGCAAAAAATATTGATTGAACATAAATTTCTCGCTCATAAGTTCTCTATCTAGCAAAAGGGAAAGAGCTTTGCGAACACGAACGTCTTTAAATTTTTCCCTGCGCAAGTTCAGTGCAAAACCCTGAAAACCTATGGGTTCTTCGTTGAAAACTCTGTTTTTCAAAACATAGCCTTTGTTTATCGCATCAAAGTCGGTTTGCTTAACCCATATGGACGAAGTGTAAATTGGGTAAGCATCAAAATCGCCTTTTTTCAAAGCTTCAAGAGCTTTGTTGCGGTCTTCCATAAAACGATATGTTATTTTTTCAAAATTATATTTACCCGCATTGTATCTTTTTTGCCGTCCCCACCAATCCGAGCGGCGCACAAGTTCTAATTTCTGGTCCATTTTCATTTGCTTTATTGAATGAGGTCCACTAACAACGGGGAATTCAAAGCGAATGGAATTGAAGTCTTCATTTTCCCAAATATGTTTTGGAAAAGCAACCATTCCCGCCGCTTCCCAAAAATTAGCCCAATGCGGGTCTTTGGCTTTTATGGTTAAATGCAGGCTGTCAACAACCTCTGGGCGTTCAAGGCGAGAAAGCCCAACTTTGAAAATAGGCGTTAAATTTTTTGGATCCATTATAACATCGTAATAGAACTGCACATCATAAGCCGTTATAGATTTTCCATCGCTCCATTTTGCACGGCTGTCTATTTCAAAAAAGTAACTCATTTTATCTTCTGAAATATCCCATTTGCTCGCCAAAACTCCGTTTGGTCTGTTCTCTGTGGAGTGGAGTTCCGCAAGGGGCTCAAAAAGCATAGACATTATTGAAACGGAAAAGGAATTGTAGTCTTGCCACATATTTAAAGAAAATGGAGAAGCTCCTCCCCAAAGCGTTATTTCTCCGCAGGGCAAAGCCTCGTTTGGAACGGCTATGGGGTCAAATTCTCCGGTTGCATTTTCGTAGCTTGGCGGAGCTTCGGGGCAGGCTGCAGTTTGTTTTACGGAATTTTGCTTTTCGCAAGAGAGAGCAAGAATTGAAAAAAGAATGAGAAAGAGGATTTTTTTAGACATATTGGTAATGTAGAATTTTACTAAATTCCCAGTAATGCCTTCTGCCTTTGTTCTCATAGACAAGCCTCCCGGAATAACATCGTTTAAAGCCTTAAATGCGATAAAAAAACAACTCGGCACAAAACGTGTTGGGCACGCCGGCACATTGGATATGTCTGCGAGCGGTTTAATAGTGGCTGCTGTTGAAAAATGCACAAGGTTATTGCCTTATATAGAAGCTCAAGAAAAAATTTACACATTTGATTTGCACCTTGGAATTTTAACCGACACTCTTGAACCCACAGGCAATATATTGAAACAAGATGATAAGGCAGCTAGAACAACAGAAGAACTAAACGCTGTTTTGCAGACATTTATAGGCGAAATAGAGCAAATACCGCCTGCGTATAGCGCAATAAAAATAGATGGCAAAAGAGCCAGTGATTTGGCGTTGAAGGGTAAGGATATAGAGCTGAAACCGAGAAAAATAACCATATATGAGCTGAAAATAAGCTCTGGACATAAGCTTTATTGCAAATGCTCCAAAGGCACCTACATTCGCTCCCTTGCCAGAGATATAGCCGAAAAATTGGGGACTTATGGAGTGGCAGGGAACATAAGGAGGCTTGCCATAGGAAATATATCTGTGGAGCAGGCAAACAGCGAGCCAATTTTGCCCCAAAAGCTTTTGAATTGGAAAACGGTGAATATAAACGAGGAAGATGCGAGGAAAATTTTGAACGGTTTGCCTGTGGCTTACGTTAAGGGGCAGGCAATTAGCGGAAATTTGGTATTTGTGGCAAATAATGAGCAGGTTATAGCTGTAGCAGAAGTACAAAACGGCTATTTTGTGCCAAAATTCCTATTGTAATTTCTATATTACCCCCGAAGACTTTTCAATTTAACCTAGGAGATATTTTATGTCTTGTTGCGAATCACCCTCTAACCACGAAAAGCTCAATGCGTGGGTCAAAGAGATAGCCAGCCTAACCGAGCCTGATT
>JAITFN010000060.1 GCA_031281345.1 Candidatus Fibrimonadaceae bacterium | reverse complement strand
TAGCCCATAACCCCCTTTCATTTTACGTTGTAAAAAAAAACCCCCCACCGCCCTATTCCCTTTCCGGGGGTCACGGGGGGGGGTTTAAAACCACCCCCCCCCCCCCCCCCCCCCCCCCGAAATTATACCTAGGGGTTTTACGCATTCTGCGTACAAAATCCCTCACTAATAATCATAAACAAGGAGAAAAAACAATGAAAATACCCCTCAATAAAATCGCGTTTGCAATAGCATTTGCATTTGGCTTGTGTTTTGCCCAAGAAAGGCTCGCCGTCTATGTGTATGGCGCAAACGAAGCAGGCATAAACAAATCCCTTAGCGGCAAGTTGCTTGCGACAATGGCGCATAGCGACATATACATGGAAATAGGCGATCCCGTTTCCTTTCAAGACGAGCTTGCCAAGAACAACAAGAACGACTTAGCTTCTATTATCCAAGTAGCCAAGCGATACGGCTCGGATTATGTGTGTGCGGTGAACGTAGCAGAGGTATTCGGCACACATTCCATAACCGCTCGCCTTGTAAAAATAGCCGGCAATCAGGTTGTCAAAACAGGTTCTATTGACCATTCGCTTAAGTCGCTGCAAGACCTTACGGCGGTTTCCAACGAGCTTGCTAGCCAACTCCTTCCCACTTCCACTGTTGTTGCTCCTGCTGCCGTTCCAGTAGCGGAGGCAGTGCCTCCTGCCACGTCTGCTGCTCCCGCTCCTCTTCCAGTAGCGGAGGCAGTACCTCTTCCTCCCATTGCAGAGGAAGTGCTACCACCACCTCCGCCACTTGCCGAAGTCTTGGCTCCTGTTGCGGCGCAAAAGCAGTGTGCGAAAAAGTACAACATCAACGAGCTTCTTTTCAAAATAAAAGACAGCTTTCCTACAAAATTGAAGGACTGCTCCTCAACTCTTGCAAAAGACATGCTTAATCCATTCGGAAAAAAATTAGAACCCAAGTCTTTTATGACGCAGTGCCCTATTGACGGGATAAAGAAGGAATTGCCCGAAGGTTTCCCAAATGCGGATAAAATACTAGGTAGCTTAACGAATTTTGTTCAGGGTCTTATAAACTCCGCCAGTGCAGGAGCTGCTCTTGACCCAAAGAAACTTTTGAGTGCGGTTGGCAGCATGAATGTAGAAGAGCTTTTGAGCGATGTTAGGAATATTGCCTCCACCGCCGAGTGTGTGGTTGATGAGATTTATTCGCCTCCAGCTCAACCTGTGAATGATGTTGCGGAAAGCGATTCGGGCGAAGAAGACAAAAGCACGTTGTCTTTTGGCATAAGGGCTGGCATAAACTTATCGCACACTTATATGGAATATAAGATTACCAATTATGGTAGTGGTAGTGGTGATTACGGCGATGTTTTAGGAATGCAGTTTGGCTTTGTGCTTGACATTCCCATGACTGACTGGTTATACTTTCAGCCCGGTCTTATGTATATGCAAAAGGGAATGAGAGATACTGATCGCAAAAGCACCGATGTTACTGCCCATTACCTTGAGCTTCCTTTGCTACTTTCGCTTAAGCTTTCTGAGTTCAGGCTTGGCGTTGGTCCGTATATTGGTTGGTGCTTGAGTAGCGATTCTGATTTGGTTTTCGATGCCTTTGACATTGGTTTGAGCACTGGCATAGGCTTTGACATAGGGATGTTCTATATAGGTGCGTTTTACGACTATGGCTTTGTCGGTGTTGGCTACGAATACGAAGAAAACTCAATCAATGGCAGGTACAGGAAAAGCTACGAACACTTTAATCGCACGCTTGGCTTCAACTTAGGGGTAAATCTATGAAGAAAATTTTATTTACAGCACTTGTTGCCTTTGCAATTTTAGGCTGCAGCAGCAATGATGATATGCCGTGCATGACCTGCGGCGATTCCTACTACCTGTCCAGCAGTTCCAGCTTGCGTTCTAGCAGTTCGTTGCGGTCTAGTAGCAGTTCCAGCTTGCGTTCAAGCAGTTCTTCTCTCGTTCAGTCGAGTAGTTCATCACGCCCTAGCAGTAGTTCTAGTATAACATACACGCTCACTTGTGCTAGTGTACCTACAACTGGCACGGTAGGCAAAGCAATAACACCGCCGAGAGTGGCTTGCAATGGCACAACAGTTAACTACGACTATCTTGATTGGACAAATGCGCCGGATTGGAGTTATCCTAAGGCAGGGACATATAGTGGTGTTTCGGTGGAAGCATACTACGGAAACTGCTACGGCGAAACTGCCACTTGTAGCGGTAAATTAACGGTAGCGCAAGTGGCGGTATCTTCGTCAAGCTCAAAGCCGAGCAGTTCTTCTGCTCAGGTTGTTAATGTTTCTTGCGATATGAATTATAGAACCGTACCGATAGGCGACCAAGTTTGGATGGCAGAGAACTTGAATTGCAATGTGAGCGGCAGCAAATGTTATAACAACAGCGAAGCTAACTGTGCAACTTACGGCAGGCTTTACGACTGGGCAACTGCAATGAACTTGCCCGCTAGTTGCAACTCCAGTACTTGCGCTTCTCAAATAAATGCGAAGCATAGAGGGATATGCCCAAGTGGTTGGCATATTCCCAGCAATGCGGAATGGGACAAGTTGTATCGTTTTGCAGACGGCACAAGTGGCACAGAAAGTCCTTACACTAGCTCTACGGCGGGCAGGTATTTGAAAACTAGCGATTGGGGTGGCAATGACGAGTACGGTTTTTCGGCTCTGCCTGGCGGCTACGTTTCCGTTAGCAGTTTCGACGATGTCGGCGGCAGCGGCGAATGGTGGAGTAGCTCGGAGCTCAGTAGCTTCTTCGCCTACTACCGGCTTATGACCTACAACTACGAGGGCGCAGGCTACAACAACCTCGTTAAGAGCTATTTATTCAGTGTTCGTTGTCTGCAGGACTGAAGAAAGAGCTTGCGCCATAGTGGTGCTGAACCTTGTTAAAACTGTGTCCCAAGGTTTTGGCAAGGGTAACAAGGAGATGGGAGAAGGAGAAAGGGTATGAACAGAATCGCCAAAATAGCAGTATTGCTCGTAGCTTTAACAGTAGCATTTTCCTTTTCGCAGGAAAGCTCTTCTGTGACAGAGGAAAAACCTATTTATAGGATTATTTCGGATAGTGTTACAATTGAGGCATTGACAAAATCACAGGAGTTTTATAATACAGCTTTTAATAACATTATGACACTATTAACAATAGTAGTTACTTTTGGATTAGCTTCAGGTGTTTGGAGTTGGTGGAGTAATAAAATACAAATAGATGAAAATTTGAAAAAAGAGAAAGGAGAAAACGAAAAGAAATTCAATGGTGCGTATAAAAAAATTGCAGAAATGTATTATATATCCGCAAGAGACGAATTATTTAAGGTAAACGAAAGTAAAAATGAAGAATACAAAAATGAACATTGGTTCAATCATTTTATGCGTTTAGCAAGCTTTTATTATATTTTATTCAATGCTCTAACCTGCTCACGCGAAAGGTTTGTTATTCCAATAACTTCAGCAACGGAATATCCCTTTGCAAGCATATTGCGAGCAGCTTTTTTCAAGCCTCTAACTTCGCCTCTAGATTCGCCAATAGCCTCGCCTTTCTCCTTAGCATAAGCCAAGGCATTCATATGGTCGCTGAAACGCTTCATATCACTTTCGTAGTCCATAAGCTCCTCATTCGTAAAATTAGAAATTCTTGCCACCTCAAAAAGACGCTTGAACACCATTTTATTGAAGCTTTTTGGTACTTTGCCAAGATTATGAGCATTTTTGAATATGAAAAGCATCTTGTCAAGGTTGCTCTTGCATTCTTCCTCGGTTTTGTTAAACCTAGTAAGACGGACATAAATCAAACGCATAAGATTATCATAGCGAACCTCTGGGTGAAGCCACAGCCATACACAAGTAGAAGAGACTTCGCTTGATAAAGTGCTTCTGCTCCTCCACTTGCATCTCAACAATGAACCTAGCACCGGAGGCATCCTCGCATTGAATATCAAACACAGCCCCTCTTTTTTTCCTAGTCTTGCCAAGTTGGACTGTGTGAATGACTTTCACATCTATGATAGGTTCTTTGAGAACTCTATCAAGGAAAGTATTGAGCAGGAACAAAAGCAGTTCAGTGCATTGCTCGTTAGCAAAGGCTTTTTTGAAAGTAAAATCCAAAGTAAGCGGAGCAAACTTCGGCAGTTTTTTGGACATAGTAATCCTCGTGGAAAAAAATTATGTGATATAATAAAACCGCTCCGTTGCAGAGCGAATGTAGAAAAGGAAAATATACAAAATCCGAATTTACTTCATCCCCTCAATAAATTCCTTAAACTTGGGTACAGCCACACTTATGGTTGGAAGTGAAGCGGTAAAGGAAAATCTGACGTAAGAGTCGTTGCCAAATGATATGCCCGGAACTATGACGAGGCCTTGTTCGTCTAGCAAAGCTTTGCAAAATTCTATTGAGTTTGAAACCAAAGTTCCAGCTTCTGTTTTTTTGCCATAGTACGAACCAACGTCCACAAATAAATAAAAGGCTCCATCTGGCTCCAAAAAATCAATGCCCGGAATGGATCTGAATATCTCGCTCATTCTGTGCATTCTTTCGGAAAATTCCTGCCGCATTGCAATAACAGAATCAAAGGGGCCGTTTACAGCCGCTATTGCGCCATATTGCGAAATGTTGGACGGATGATGCGTGGTTTGCCCCTGCACTTTTGCTATTCCTTTTGCCAGCTCCTTGTTTGGTGCGGCAAGGTAACCTATTCTCCAACCTGTCATGCAAAATGCTTTTGAAAATCCGTTTACTATTATGGTTCTCTCTTGCATGCCCGGCAATGTCGCTATTGAGATATAGGGTTCATTAGTGTAAATTAAATGCTCGTAAATTTCATCTGATATGCAATATAAATCGTTTTCTACAATCACTTTTGCAAAAGATTCCAACTCCTCTTTACTATAAGCAACACCAGTTGGATTGCAGGGGATATTTAGTATTATGGCTTTGGTTTTGGAGGTGGCGGCCTTTGAAATCTGTTCTGCCTTTAGCCTTAGCTTATTTTCTTTGGTGCATTCCAAAAATACGGGATTACCGTTGCAATATTTTACGAGTGCCGGATAAGTATTCCAACAGGGAGTCGGTATAAGCACCTCGTCATCAGTATCTACTATAGCCGCTATTGCATTAGAAACGGCGTGCTTCGCACCAGAGGTTGCAATAATCTGTTCTGGATCATATATGAGTTTATTTTCCCTTTTAAGTTTTTCGCATACCGCCTCTTTAAATGAGCGCATTCCGCTTGGTGTAGTGTAGCGAGTTAAACCCTTGTTTATAGACCTTATAGCCGCTTCTTTTACGTGGATAGGCGTGTCAAAATTTGGTTCTCCAACTCCAAGGTTCCAAATAGACCTACCCTCTGTGGATAAACGTTTGGCGAGCGAGTCTATTTCAACCGTCATAGAAGACTGAATTTCATCCATTCTTTTTGCAAAAGGCTTCATAAATGCCTCCAATACTCTCTCATACATAGAAATTAGAAAAACTTTGTAATTTATAGCTAGATGATTGCTCTGCATATACTAGCTCTGTTTTTAATGATTTTGGCAAATGCCCTATTTGTTCTAATAGAGATAGCAGTGGTTTCTGCAAGACCTTCTCTTTTGCGGCAAATGGAACAGGAAAATAAGTGGGGAGCCTCTCAAGCACTTGCAATAATAGAAGATCCCAATATATTTTTATCAACAGCGCAAATAGGCATAACCTTGGTTGGGGTTTTGTCTGGTGCTTATGGTGGTGCAACTCTGGCAGAGCCTCTTGAGCTTTTTTTATCAACCCTGCCGGTGGTAAGTGAATATGCAAATATGATAGCCTTGCCATTCATAGTTATAACTGTTTCTTATTTTTCACTAATTGTTGGCGAGCTTGTACCAAAGAGGCTGGCTTTGCAATTTGCAGAAAAAATATCTTGCATTTCTGCACCACCGATGAATGCTCTTGCCATAATACTAAAACCCCTTGTTTGGTTTTTTGATTTTTCTGGTGATATAATACTTCGCCCATTTAGTTTGCACAAAAGAATAAAACGCCCTGTCACAGCAGCAGAGCTTCAACAAATGGCTGCACAAGGGCATCAAGAAGGTGGCATAGAAAAAGACGAACTCAATATGGTAAAAAGGGTTTTCAGTTTATCCGACAGAACGCTCGCCTCTGTTATGGTGCCAAGGATAATGGTGGAGTGGCTAAAACTGGATATGGACAAGGCAGAACTGCGCGGAATAGTTATGCTCAGTCAGTTTTCTCGCTTTCCGGTTGCAAAGGAGAGTTTGGAAAGCCCAATAGGAACCATAGACTCTCGCGACTTGCTTTGCCAGCTTGCTGCAGGTGGCGAATTGAATATGCAGGCTATGCTCAGGCAGCCGCTCTTTCTACCAGAATCCATAAATGCATTAGATGCTTTGCACAAAATGCAAAAGCTAGAAGACCCTATGGTGCTTGTTATAGACCAATACGGAGTTTGCAGCGGCATAGCCACCATAGAAGACATAACCTCTGTGCTGGTTGCAGAAACCGAGCTCACCGAGTTGCCTGCCTGCAATTTGAAAATGCAGAATAACGCTTGGGTAGCAGATGGATTAACAGATATTCATTCCATAATGGAAATGTTTTCTTTTACGGAACTACCCGGAGAAAACCCCGATTCTTACCACACTCTTGGCGGAATGGCTATGTGCGTTCTGAATAAAGTTCCACAGCAGGGCGATATTTTTGAGTGGAAAAATTTGCAGTTTGAAATTTTGAGTATGAACGGCCAAAGAGTGGATAAGGTTAAGATAAGCAAAATGCATAGCGAAAAATGAATTCTTTTATACCAAAAAAACTTCTCACATTCACAATTATCTGCGAAAGTCTCTCGCGAGTAGCTTTATTGTTTGCTCTTTTTCAAATATCAAATTTAACAAAAATTGGATATGAGTTTTTCATAGCGATTTTTCTCTTTGCTCTGCTTCATTTTTTTGCGCAAAAATTATCTCTTAATTTGGGTGGAGTCGCAAAAAAAAAATTGAGAACATATTTCCAAAATAAATTCCTGAACACCTTGCCAATTCAAGACCGTGCACAAAAAGGAATGCCGCTCCAAGAACTTTCCCTCCACTATATGAAAACCGCAGATTTAATGGAACCTTGGTATAGCCGTTTTTTGCCCAGTGCCTATATTGCCACAGTTGTTCCCTGCATAATTTTATTTGCGATGTTTTTTATAGATAAAATAACATTTATAATTCTGTTTTTCACAGGCTTGTTGCTTCCTCTTTTTTTATTTTTGATAGGCAAAATGGCAAAGCAAAAATCTGAGGAACAGTGGCAGAGTTTTTCAAGCCTGAGAGCATTTTTTTTGGAAAGTTTGCAAGGATATAAAACCATAAAAATATTCAAGAAAGTAAAGGAGCGAGAAAAAGATTTGGAAATTGCAGAAAACGAATTCAGCAAAAAAACCTTGGCTGTTCTAAAAACTGCCTTTCTCTCGGCACTTGTGCAAGAATGGGCGGGTTCGTTAAGTATAGCATTAGTTGCAGTTGGTTTGGCTTTGCGTTTGATGAACGGCAGCATCCAATTCAGCACCGCATTTTTAGCTTTATTGCTAACACCGGAATTTTACCGCCCAATAAGGCAGTTCGGTACGGCGTTTCACACAGCGATAAATGCAAAAACGGCGTGGGAGAAAATAAATGACCATTAAATTACCTCTGCAAAAATCCCTAATTTACATATCTGGTCCTCCGGGTTGTGGAAAAACGCGAATGGTTTTGGAAATGCTAGGGCATATTGAGCCGCAGAATACCGATACAAAATTGATTTACGAGGGTGATAAAAACAATATCGCTTGGATGCCGCAGAATCCTGTTTGGTTCAAGGGGACTCTCCTAGAAAATCTTTGCCCAGTGAAAATGCGAGATTTTTCTGAGGTTAAGGCGGCTTTGGAGAGTGTGAATTTGGGGCATTTTACCAATAGATTAAATGAGCAGGTTTTGGAATATGCAAATAATTTCAGCGGTGGTGAAAAACGGCGGCTTGCCCTTGCGAGAATAATTTTGCTAAACCGCCCAGTTTGGATTTTAGACGAGCCTTTTGCCGGCTTGGATAGGGAAAATGCCCAAAAAATTGAGAAATTACTGGAAAAAGAGAGTGAAACTAAGAGCATTTTGTGTATTAGCCACCATTTGGCATGATTTTTGCACCTAGTTTAAGTATGGCTAGAATTACGTTTACAACTATGTATGATACCAGTATGCGCAACTTGCAGCAGAATCTGGGTAAGCTTAACTCGCTTGATGAGCAAATTGCGAGCCAAAGGAAGATAAATCGCCCTTCCGATAACCCTATTGGCTTTACAAACGGCTTAAAATACACTAATATTCTCAGTGCCCTTGGGCAGCAGCAATTAACCATGAAAGACGGCGAAGTTTATATGACCGTCTTGGAAAATACCCATAACAGCATGAACAAGGCTATTGGCCGTTGCCACGACCTTGCGATACAAGCAGCAAACGACACGGTAAATCACGAACAAAGGCTGTTCATAAATCTTGAAGTAAGGCAGCTTTTGGAGCAAGTGGTGGCTAATGCCCAAACCAAGCACAAAGACGGCTATATATTCAGCGGCAAATGGACAAACCAGCTACCTTACGAAATTAAAAAAGGCGAAGCAATTTACTTTGATGGTTACAAAAGCGTATCGCAGTCGCAGACGCCACCGTGGCAGTCGCCGTTGCTGAACCCGGATCAGCAACCGCCTATTGCTGCTCCAAATCCAAACTATGTTGGACCGCCAGACCCAGTTTTTGACCCAGACCAGACAATTACAATGCAGCTTTACGATGCCAATTACAATGACCCTAACATAGTAGAGATACCTGATAATCCTTTGGTTCAGAGAATTATACCGGGTTCTGTTAGTGGACTCACGGGTTTGCAAGAGAAAAGCCACGTGATTCCACCCGATGATCCTAGTGTTGTGGCAGATTACGAAATAGATTACATAAACGGTACCATTACGCTTTTAAGCGAAGCTGCAAAAGCGGCTTTTTTCGATAACAACCCAGCCTCAGCGACTTTCGGCGAATTAAAACCAGCTGGGGAGAGGCCTCCAATGGAATTTGAATATATTTACCGCAACTCCATAGATATGACAGGGGAAATTCTTCGTGAAATAGATACCGGCATAACGCTAAAAATAAATTCCAATCGGGATAATCTCTTTGGCAAAGGCGGGGAAAAAGATTCGGATTCCTTTAAGGAAATAATAAGCCTTATGCAAGGGCTTTGGTATAATGACCAGCCGCAAATTTCTAAAAGCATAGATAATGTTGATGTGGCTCGCAAAAGAAATTTAGCAGAGCAGGCAGTTGAAGGTGCAAGGCTCAACAGGGTAGCACTAACTTTTGACCGCAACGAAGATTTGACTATTACCAATACCGGGGCGCGTAGCGATATAGAAGATGTGGATTTTGCAGAAGTTCTCTCCAAATTCTCACTCGCAGAAGCGGTTTACAATGCAAGTTTATTTGCTACATCCAAATTAATGCAGCAGTCCTTGATGAATTTCTTATAGGGGGGTTATTATGTCTTCTAGCAAACTTTTCAGCGTTTCGTCTATGATGCACCAAAGCCAACTCCGTTTGCACAACAAGGATTTCACTCGTGCAATGGAGAGGTTAGCTACTGGGGCTCGCATAAATCAGGCAAAAGACGACCCTTTTAGGAATTATGAGATAAAAAATGTAAACAGCGAGATTAGCAGAATAGGTAAAGCAACGCAGAATACAACTGATGGCGCATCTCTTTTGCAAATAGCAGATGGAACCTGCAATGAAGTACACGGTATTTTGCAACGTGTTAGAGAACTTGCCGTTCAAAGCGCAAATGATACCTTATCCAGCACGGAACGTTTTTATCTTGACCAAGAAGCAGAGGGGCTATTAAAGGAAATGGACCGCATAGCGATGAGTTCAATATTCAATTCCAAACAGATTTTTGGAAACAAAGGGGATTCTTTTTCAGAAGAGGAAAGGGATTTAAGAGATTGGAAACCTTTTACTTCCATAGATAAGGATAGAAATCCAACTCGCCCTGGTGTTTTGCATATTGGATATGCCAATGGAAAAATGGATGAGATGAAAATTTCCATTCCGGAAATTTCGGCAAAAAGTTTGGGTTTAGATACAACCCTACATACATATATTGCGGGTGTGGATATGCACACTTATGCTTTTAGTTTATCTACTCAGCGTGGCGCAACCAGAGCCATAGACGATGTGGATTTTGCTCTTAATTCTGTTACAACTGTCCGCACTTATCTGGGGGCTATAGTTAGCAGGCTGGATATGCACACTGACGATTTGCAAGACAAAGATATTCATCTAAGCAAATATTCCAGTGAAATTATGGATGCAGACGTTGCCAAAGAAAGTACCGTGTTGGCTTCTTCGCAAATAAAGCAGCAAGCCGCAATTTCCATACTCTCGCAGTGCAATGCGAGAATTGGCAAAGTTTTGGAGATGCTGGGATAATGTCTAAACCTATATCATTAACGGGCATTAAACCAACAGGTACTCCGCATTTGGGGAATTACCTCGGAGCTATACGCCCCGCTTTGGAACTTGCAAAAAAATATAGTACCGTTTATTTTATGGCGGATTACCACGCCCTTACAACCGTGCACAATAGGGAAGAGATGCGAAGCAACACCTACAAAGTTGCAGCAACTTGGCTCGCTCTTGGGCTTAACCCCGAAGAAGGTTTGTTTTACAAGCAAAGCGATATTCCCGAAATTTTTGAACTCTCGTGGTTGCTCAGTTGCTTTACGCCAAAAGGCTTTATGAACCGTGCCCACGCATACAAAGACAAGGTTGCAAAAAACCAAGCTGCTGGCACAGACAGCGATGACGGCGTTAATATGGGGCTTTATTGCTATCCCTGCCTTATGGATGCGGATATTTTGATGTTTAAATCTAATGTTGTTCCAGTTGGCAAAGACCAAAAACAGCACGTTGAATTTAGCCGCGATGTTGCAGAGCGTTTTAACAAACAATACGGCAAAGATATTTTTGTTTTGCCCGAACCTCTTATTCAAGCAGAAACAGATATAATACCTGGGTTAGATGGTCGCAAGATGAGCAAATCTTATGGCAATACCATAGAAATTTTTTTGGAACCCAAGGAATTAAAGTCAAAAATCGGAAAAATAGTTACCAATAGCCAGCCGATAGAAGAGCCAAAAGACCCGGATAAATGCAATGTGTTTGCCTTGTATAAACTTTTTGCAAGCGAGGAGCAAAGCGTTGCTTTGGCGGCTCGCTACCGTGCAGGTGGGCTGGGCTGGGGGCACGCAAAAGAAGCATTGCGCGAGCTTTTGGAAGAACACCTTGCCGCACCAAGGGAAAAATATAAAGCACTGCTAGCAGATACAGCGCAAATAGATAAAATTCTCGCTTATGGCGCAGAAAAAGCAAGGGCTGTTTCAAAGCCATTTATGGAAGAGATTAGAGCTGTCGTGGGGATAGGGTAGAGTAGCGGCTAAGTACAAAGAAATAATCCGAAAGCCTATTTATATAAGCCATAACAAAATCGTCTATTTCCATTTTGTTTTCTTTTGCCTTGGCTAAAATTCTCTCTGCTCTGCGGCAAACCGTGCGGCAAATATGGGCATCTGCATTTATTTCGTTTTCGCCCGAAATGGTGAACTCTTTTAAGGGTTTAAGTTTAGAGTTCATTTTGTCTATTTCTATTTCCAATTCTTTGACATGCGTTTCGTTTATGCTTGGCATTCCCTTCCATTCTTTGCCCTTTGGCGTTGCAAGCACAGCCCCAATGTTGAGAAGCATTTTTTGAATATTGTTCAAATTTTTGCTTATTGCCCGCAAGGTTTTATTTTTGCTCGCTTTGCAGGTAAATTTCAATTTGCCTGTGAAAGCGTTCAATTCATCAATAGTCCCATAGCACTCCAAACGCAGGTGTGATTTTGGCACTCGCTCACCGCCAATAATAGAGGTGTAGCCTTTGTCTCCGGTGCGGGTGTAAATTTTTGTCAGACGCATTCTTATGAATTTACAAATATTTCAGAGATTTTTTCCAAATACTTGCTCACAGGCAAATGCTGAGGGCAATGCTCTTCGCAGTTTCCGCAAGAGATGCAGTCAGAAGCCTTGCCGCCATTTGGCGGGTTTTTGAGAGTACCAGATTTTTTGAACTCGTTGTAAATGGAAAATAACTCTGGAATGGGGATTTTTTTGGGGCAGCCTTCTACGCAATAGCGGCAAGCGGTGCAGGGGATTGCAATGCCTGTTCTGATTATTTGAGCTACGCTGTTTATAATTTCAAATTCTTTTTTTGAAAGTGGTTCAAATTCCAGCATATAATTCATATTGTCTGCAAGTTGAGCATCGTTGCTCATTCCGCTTAGCACCATTATAACGTTATTTAGCGAGGCAGCATAGCGAATAGCCCAAGAAGCAACAGACATTTTTGGATTATGCGCTTTGAATATTTCTTCGGCTTCTTTTGGAATATTTGCAAGCGTGCCGCCTTTTACGGGTTCCATAACTATAATAGGTTTTTTGTGTTTTGTGGCAACCTCAAAGCATTTGCGAGACTCAATCCCTGAATCTTCCCAGTCTAGGTAATTTATTTGAAGCTGCACAAATTCCATTTCTGGATGCTTTGTTAAAATTTCGTCTAGCACATTTGCTTTGTCGTGAAAAGAAAAACCGATGTTTTTAATTTTGCCCTCTGCCTTTTTCTTTGCTATAAAGTCAAACGCTCCTATTTTTTCTGATATGCGAAAAGAGTCTTTGCCAAGGGCGTGCAGCAAAAAATAATCAAAGTATTCCACACCGCAACGGTTCAATTCCTCGTTAAAAATTGGAAGCATTTGTTTTGCTTCTGTAATGGAAAACATTGGTAGTTTATCTGCAATTAGGTATGCTTCTCTTGGGTATCGCTTTGCAACAGCCTCTTTAAAAGCATTTTCGCTTTTGCCATTGTGGTAAACATAAGAGGTATCAAAATATGTAAAGCCTTTCTCTAAAAAAGCATCTGCCAATCGGCAAAGAGCCTTTATGTCCACGCTTCCCGCATCCCCCGCATTTGTCTGCGGCAAACGCATTAGTCCAAAACCTAGTTTTTTCATATTCTATCCGGTCTTTAATATAGTAAATAAATTTTCTATATTATACAATATGTCTAGTATGACCACATCCGCAATGCTGATGCGAGAAATAGAAACCCTGCCAGAAGAGGCTGCTACGGAGGTTTTGGATTTTGTTGTTTTTTTGAAAAAAAGGAGAAAAACTATAAAAACAGTGGCAAATGGAATTTCCATAGAAAATGCCTATGGCATTTTCAAAGGAATAGATACGCATTTTGAGCGAGATGAAGAAGATAGAGTATGAAAATAGTTGATACTTCTCTATGGATAGAATTTTTTGCAGGAACGGAATTGGATGAGTCTATCTTGAATGCTATTAAGAAAAAAGACGAGCTTTATGTTCCTGTAATTTGTTTGTATGAAGTTAGAAAAAAATTTGTAAATGACAATGATATAGAAAAAGCTGATTTAGCAGTTGAGATTATGAAAATTGGCAAGATTATAGATGTAGATTCTGAAGTAGCTGTCTTGGCTTCAAGTGTTAGCAAGCAATTTAAGCTACCAATGGCAGATAGTATAATTTATGCAACGGCGAAAATTTACAATGCAGAAATTTATACTCAGGATAGGCATTTTGAAAATTTAGAGAATGTGCATTATTTTGTTAAAATGGATAAATAAGGGCAACCCTCGCGGTTGCCCTAAATGCGGAATGATTTTGTTACGCCTTAATCATCCTGCACACAACGGACACTGGACAGGTTAGACTTATTCTTGCTACTCCTGAATACGTCATTGATCTCCATACGTACGATGTTGGACATGAGGCTAGTGTGCTCAGAAGCACTCCACCAGACACCGTAGCTGCCGGCACCGCCGAAACTACTCAAACTACTCGAACCCTCGCCGCCCGGCAGGGCAGAAAAGCGGAACTCGTCTGTACTAGGGGGAACGTCATAATCCCACTCGCCCTTAGCCTTCAATTTAGCCCCTGCACAATAGCTGCAACCACTATTGTTCTCAACGTAACTTGTTAGCTCTTTCCAGTCGTCAATGTTCGGCAAATGCCAACCGGATGGACAAATGCCACGATGTTTTACATCGCTACCGTTTCGCAAATTGGTATTGTATTTCGCATCTATGCCCATTGCTGTTGACCAGTCGTAAAGACGACCGTATTTGTCGCAATACGTAGTATTTGCATCGCTTAGTTCGTAGCTTTCTCTACCGTCGTCTGTAATGAAAGTAATATCAGTACCGCATTTGCTGCCAGTAATGGTATAATTCAAATTTTCTGCCATCCAATTTTGGCTACCGATTTTAACAGTCTTGTAAGTTTGACCACCACAAGATACGGTACCGTTACCAATCACGGCATTGGGGCAACTACCGCCACTACCTGCGCCGCCTCCGCTAGGTGAAGACGTACCCCCACCGTCACCGTCGCCACCACCACCGCCAGAGCAGGATAATGTGAATGTCAAGGCAAGCCCAAGGGCTGCCACTAATGCGAATTTTGAGAATTGTGTTCTCATTGCGTTACCTCCGTTTTAAGGGTTGAAAAATCGAGAGAATGAGCAACCACGTTGGGCTGCCCATACAATAATAAGGGGGGTCTAGACGATAGGGGGGGGGGGGGGGGGGTGGGGTGGGCCCACAAACAATTAAAACCAAAAAAAAAAAAAACAATTTT
>JAITFN010000083.1 GCA_031281345.1 Candidatus Fibrimonadaceae bacterium | reverse complement strand
GCAAAGTCTATAAGCATTGGTAGCTCGTAGATTCTTCCGCTTGTTAAACGCTTTTAAAAGGGCTATTTGCAAGTGTCCGTAATTCCCTGTGAAATTCTCATAGCGCAAAAATTTGGACCGCACATAGAGCAGTATTTCCCATTACCGCTGGCAGATTCATTGTGATAAGCCTCTGCGAGTTCTGGGTCAAGAGAGAGAGCAAACTGGTCTTCCCAGCGAAAATCAAAGCGGGCACGGCTAAGGGCTTTGTCTCTTAACAAGGCTTGCTCATTGCCTTTGGCAATATCGGCGGCGTGAGCAGCGAGCTTATATGTTATTACCCCTGTTCGAACATCTTGCTTGTTTGGCAAACCCAAGTGTTCTTTTGGAGTTACATAGCAGAGCATGGCAGTGCCGAGCATTCCAATAACAGCAGCACCTATGCCGCTTGTTATGTGGTCATATCCGGGGGCAATATCGGTTACCAAAGGACCTAATGTGTAAAAAGGTGCGCCGTGGCATAGCTTTAATTGCAAATCCATATTCTCTTTTATTTTATTAAGCGGCACGTGACCTGGGCCTTCAATTAGAACCTGAACACCCAAATCCCAAGCAACTTTTGTCAATTCGCCCAAGGTTTTTAATTCCGCAAACTGAGCCTCATCGTTGGAATCCGCTATGCTTCCGGGGCGCAGTCCATCGCCTAGAGAAACAGCTATATCGTATTCTCTTAAAATTTCGCAAATCTCTTTGAAATGGGTGTATAAAAAATTTTCCTGTTCTTTTTTCTGCATCCAACAAGCCATCAAAGAACCGCCGCGAGAAACTATGCCTGTTGTTCTTTTTAACGCTAGGGGAATGCAATCCCTTAAAAGACCTGCGTGAATGGTGAAATAATCCACGCCTTGCTCGGCTTGCTCAATAAGGGTTTGCTTGTAAATTTCCCAAGTTAAATTAGCTGGATTGCCACCCGCTTTTTCCAGTGCTTGGTAAATGGGAACGGTGCCGATTGGAACGGGGCATTTTCTGAGAATTGCTTCACGGGTTTCGCTTATGTTTTTGCCTGTACTTAAATCCATAACGGTATCTGCACCCAACTTCACCGCATAAGACATTTTTTCAACTTCTTCTTCTATGGAACTGCCAAGGGCAGAATTGCCTATATTCGCATTTATTTTCACCAAGAATTTTGAACCTATAATCATAGGTTCGCATTCGGGGTGCTTTTTGTTCGCAGGCAAAACCGCACGGCCTTGGGCAAGCTCTTCTAATACAACTTTTGGCTGGGCTCCCTCTCTAATCGCAACATATTCCATTTGCGGAGTTATTATGCCTTTTAGTGCCGCATCGCGTTGTGTTTGGAATGGGGTAGTGGGTGGGCAGAAACTAGAACCTCCCGATGTGTCGTATAATCTTATAGAGGGAATTTCCTTGTCGTTCAGGCAAATTTCTCGCATTCCAACCTTAATCTCTGGATATAATGTACCTTGAACGACCATTTATCCTCCCTGCACGGCTCCAATGGCTAAAATATTGTCACCATTTTTCAGGCAAAACTTTTCCCATTCGGACTTTGGTATAACTTTGTCGTTTACGGCAAGGGCAATGCCCTCTATGCTTAAAGCGGGGCAATCAAACTCCGCAGAAGCCCACTCTCCAAGGTTTGTGAAGTTTGCCTCGCTTATTTTTCCGTTTATTGATAATTCCACCTATTATGCTCTCTGCAATTTCAAAACTCTTGTGTCTGCCATAAAATCGTGCAAGGCTCTTTTTTCAACATCAAATGCGGCGAGCAGGCAGCCTGCTCCAAATAAGAATCTTGAAAAGAAATCCACAAAAGCCCGCAAAAATGCGCGGTTCCAAGTGATGGCTTCTCCGTTTGAGCAAACAACTGCAAGCCCAAGGGCTATTTTACCGGGCGTTCCAGAATAGTTTTTTACAAAAAAGGAATCGTAAAAAAACATAAGAGCAAATATGAAGAATAGGGTAGGCATTAGTTCAGCCATTGTTGTTTGCGGTGTTACTTCCGAAATAACGCCAAAATGTGCGTGCAGTGGTGTTAGCAAAATAAATATAAGATCCATGATAATGAAATCTATGACAAAAGCACATAGCCGCACCCAAAAGCCAGCATAGTTAACTTTTTTTTCGCTTGGCTTTGGTAAAACTTTTTCTTCTAGAATATCTTTTATTGCTTCTACCTGAAATTCCGCTTTGAGTGCTGCTTCAACAGTGCTCCAAGGTATCCAGTCGTTAAACCCGTTTTTCCACACAAGAGTTTCTGGAGCAAATGCGCCTTGATCTGCAAATACAAGCATTTGCCTATTAGACCAAGGTCCAATTCTCCTTTTGCCTTCTGGCTTTGTTGGGTCTATGTAATACCAATCCATACTCTTATTTTGTTTCCTCGCAGGTGTCTACAATTTCTCCGCCAATTTCTTCACAATAGTCACTTTTGGAAAAAATATGAACACTCGGACATTCTCCATTAGGTAATCTACAAAATTTAAATTCAGGTGCCGCAGGAAAATCGCTGCTGCAAGAAATCAATAAAAGCACGAGTACCGCTAAAATTAATACGCTACGCATCCTATCTCCTTACTATATTCTATTAAAACCCGTTTGCTTTCTTTACTCGCAATATCGGCTGGAATAGGAGCCGTTGCCCAGCAACCACCACCTTCTGCTTTAACTCCATTTATAGTAAATATATTGGAAGAACTCCAGTCTCCACCTGAACAATCGCAACCGAAAGTTTTTGCCGGAGTATCTCCATCTTTACAAGTTATTTCAACGACCGTTATGCCAGGTCCAATTTGAACTCTAGGATTATGACATTCTTTTATTTCTGCGAATTTATCCGCTACAAATACTTCTTCGCTGCATTTTTTGTTGGTTGTTGTTGTGCCACATACAACTTTTGCTGTTATGTCGTTTACTTTGCCGCTATAATTTTTTAAAGGCAAAGTATCGTTTTGTACTTTACACCTTCCATAATTATTTTCTATTGGAACGCTCATAAATAAAGTATCTTTTTTGAACATCATAGCTTCCCAATTACCAATCAATTTGCAATCTCCTAGCACAGGGTCTGGCAAAACTTCTGCGCTTATGCCGCCTAGTTCAAATTTGCCGGATGTGCAAGTTGCAATGGCGGTTGCTCTAACTGGTGTGCCAAACTTTGCCGGACTTCCGGTTATTTCTATTTTAACAGAGTCACATCCAGATTCTTCTTTGTTGGTTATTTCTATTGTATTGATAATGTATGTAGAATCAACTTTTGCGCCGATAAAGAAATAATTTGAGTCATTGTCCTTGCCTTTATAATCCGATTTTTTAAAAGATAATTCTCCAATTATTTTTGGCCCGTGAATAGAATCTACTTTCAACTCCTTGCAAGACCTTACGGGTAGATGGTACGTTCCACAGGTCATAGCTGCTTTGGCAATAATGGTATCGTTTTTAGAATACAATAATCCAGCGATGGTGGATGCGGAAATTAAATGTTTTCCTGTGTCTAATGGAGATATTTTCAGAGAACAACCTTCTTTTTTAGCTAAGTCCGCCGAAGCCTGGTCGTCAAAAGCAAAATGCAAAGTCGATTCTTTGCCGTAATTAACTTGTTCTGGAGTCCAAAAGCAATTAAAATTAAAGGGAAGAGGTTTTACTTTTAATGACCTGCAAGGTTGTTCTATGCTAGTTGTTCCACAGGTCACAGTTGCTGTGGCAACAATGCTTGTTGTATCTAAAAACTGCAAATCAGAGAAAGTGGCTCCTCTGGAAATGGTATATTCAATTGTATCTAATTTGTTCTTGTTGTAAGATATTGCATAAGAGCAAGTTTCCTCTTGAGCTGCATTGCCCCATTTAAAAGATAAAGTTGATTTTTGGCCATATTCAACCGAATTGGATTTCCATTCGCAAGCAAAACTAACGCACTCTTTGTCTGGTTTTTCTTCTCCGCCAATAGCATTGCATGCAATTTTGTTTATTTCATAGCAAGATTCTCCAACAAAACATTTAACTATTGTGTCTTTTATATCTAATAAATTATCTGGCAAACCAGCTAACTTAGCCTTCTCACTATCTTTGAGCTTTTCAAAGCCCTCGTTTGAGCAATTAAAAAAGAATACGCACAGCAGTGCGGCAAGGGGTAGGGGATAAAGGAACTTTTTCATTTTCTACTCTCCTCTAAAAAAAGAAACTCACTATGCCAGCAACACCAAATGCTCCAGCAGAAATATAAAGACCATTTCTTGCAAACTGACTTTTTTCCAAACTTTTTACTTCATCATCATAAAGTTTTGCTTTATCTTTATGACCGCTAGCGTCTTTTCCTTCCATAGCCAACTTTAAAGTTTCACCATATAGCTCGTTTGCTTTTTGGGTTTTGGATTTTACTTGTGTATTTTGCCAATATCCAAGCCCTAAACTTGCAGCAGAAAGCACAAAAGCCGTTGCGCGGAAAATTCTCTTTGGAGTCCAAAAGGGTGGACCAACCTTTACCTTTTTCATTGCGTACGAAGAATCGAGATTTCTGTATTTCAGCTTGCCGGTGAGCAAAGAATCCACGGTTGTTGCCCACTGCGAATAACCTTCGCGCCAGTCAAAGCCCTCTATGGCTTTGAAAGCACCGATAGTCGTGAGTTCATCGTCTTCGTAATAGATATGCGCCTTTTTTGCGCCCGGATACATCTTTACGCCGTCAACGACAAAAGGGTAGTTGATATAATCTATGATAGCTGTGAAACCATCTGTTTCGTTGTCTATTGTTTCTACTTGGCGTTGCTTCATTTTAATTACGCCGTGGTAATCAAAGGGTATGTTTGAACTGAAGTCTTTTATGTTGACTTGCAATTCTCCTTTGTTTTCGTTGTATTCGCCAAGGGTCATCGGGAATTTTTTTCTTTCAGTGCTCAAAACTTGTGCCTCTTCTTTGAACGCATAGTCTTGCATTAGTTCGCAGGCTCTTTCCATGCGTTTTACGTAAAGCATATTTTTCTTTTCAAGGGTTTCTATATAGCTTGAATCTACTTGCAATTTCGCAAGCAGGCTGTTTATTCTTGCGCTCATCACATTCATATCGGATATTTTTCCCTTGAATACGTCCATGCGTTTTTTATACTCGTTTATGTCATTTTCGTTTTTTTGCAATAATACACCCCATTCAGGCTGAATATCTTGGCTTAACTTTATAGTAGATTTCAGTTTGTCCATCATCTTTTTTTCTTTTATTGCGTGTTGCTTTTCCAAATTTTCAATTTTAATTTGCTTGTTCTTTTCTGTGCCGAATTGTGAATTTATCACATATTTCATAGAATCCAGTGCTAATCTTGCTGGCAAAAGCAATCTGGCGGTTAGTTCTATGCTATCCAAATAGGCTTCGTAAGAGTGGTAACCGTTTTGGGAGGCAGTTTCTGTTTTTTTTTCTGTTTTAAGGGGTTCAGCCGTAGCCTCTTGTTGTTGCGCTTGCTGCGCTGCTTTGAGTTGGGCAGCAAAGCCCTGCGGTATTTCTTGCGGCGATAAAATTTGCGTCTGTTGCGGTTGCGGTTGTGAAGGAGCTTCCGCTTCAGGCTCCTGAGCAAACGAATAACCAAATAACAATAATAATAACGCAAAAAACGCCATAAAACCCCTATATTAGATGTGGATAATATAGAAAGTTAATAAATGTATATTTATGTTTTATGGAAAGTGTTCCTTATGAATTCGAATCGGTTGTTTTAAAATATCCTGAAGAAACCAAGGATTTAATATCCATAATAATTCCCATATACAATGCGGAGCTATATCTGAGGGAAGCGTTAGAAAGTGTTATCGCTCAAACATTTCAAAATTGGGAAGCTATTTTAGTAGATGATGGTTCCACGGATGGAAGCTCGAAGATATGTACCGAATATACGGAAAAAGATTCCAGGTTCAAATACATTCGCAAAAACAATGAAGGTACGCTTTTCGCTAGAAAAACAGGTTTGGAAAATTCCAATGGCGAGTTCATAGCTAGTATGGATCATGATGATGCTTATTGCCCGCAATTTTTGGAAAAAATGCTCGCTAGATTAAAAGAGGGAAATAATGATTTTGTTTGGTGTGATGCTGATGATTTGAATGGAAAAGAAGGGATATGGTCTAGCTCAACTAAATTTGGCGAAGATAAATTTGAGAATTGCCATAAATTCAGAGAGTTCGGAGCATCTTTATGGATAAGGCTTATTAAAAGAGATATTTATGCAAAAGTTTTATTTCCCAAAATAAACATAGTGCTTGATGAGGATCCTATTCAAATTTTGCAAATAACATATTATAGCAATAGGGCAGAGCGTGTTCCTGAGGTGTTATATTTGCACAGAATGAATAGTGTTATTTCTGCATCGAGAACTTGTAATGTTATATCAAAAGAAAACAAAAGAGTCCAGTTTATTTTAAGCGGCGTAGCAATTTATATGTTGATGAAACAACTCTTAGGCAAAAGCCAAGCAGAAATAATTTTTTCAGAAACGGCGTTTATAAATTATTTTCGTGTCAGCAAAAAAGCAATAGCACGTCATAAAGCAGAGTATGTTCATAATTTTATTCCAGCTTTCTTAAGTGGACTTAAAAAATCTAACAAACATAGTCTGTTTCGCAAGATAATTCTGATGCTACTATGTAAAATTTACATTCGCTGTTTTGCTGATAATGGCTATTATGTTAACTAGATAAGCCGAGCGGTTTGTTCTAAAAGAAATTTCTATATTTTAGGCAGAGTTATAACACATAAAACATCTGGAGTTCATTATGAATAAAATTAAGAAAATCACATTAGCCATAAGCGCAATCTTGCTATGTTTATCCACCACAGGTTGCTACGAGGTAATCAATAAATTTAAAGGGATGTTCGAAGGAGACAAATATTGCGTAGTATCACAAAGGGGTGGTGGAAGTATGTCATGTTATTACTTAGATGAAAACCTTTCCGCAAAGCAATGCGAACAACTTGCTACTACTACGGATATGATTGCCTATACGACTTCAAAAAGGCCCAGTTACGGACAAGTGTCAGTGGAATGCTGGAAGTACAAAGACTAGACTTTATCCTCTACGCAACGAACGCTGCACAACATCTTCTTTTCGTTGGTGTGTCTATATACGTCTCCGTAGTCGTAATATATGAACCAATTGTAAGACTGGCTCTCATCGTACTCCGTACTGCTCCACCATACGCCGTGTTCGCCAATACCTTCAAAAGTGCCATCTGATTTGCAGGTTCCGCCCGGTAAGGCGGCAAAGTTGTAGTCATCGGTGCCAAGCTTGTCACCGAGCGTGTTCTTATCCTTATTCCATTCTTTTTTCGCTTTGAGCCTCTCTCCGGCAAATTCATCGCCTTCATCATCGCCATTTACAAAATCCACAAGTTTCTGCCATTCAGCCGCACTTGGCAAATGCCAACCTGCGGGGCAAGCTTTCTTTGCCGCCTCAAAGTCGTACAGCCTGCCGTACTTTTCGCCGTTAGCATCTTCGTCATTGTAGAACTTGCTGCCTTCTTCGGCATAAGCCAAATTCTCTGCCATCCAAGTCTGCTCGCCTATCTTGGCGGTTTTATATACCCTGCCGTCTCTAGAGTCGGTAAATGTGTCATTCATGCCCTAAATATATAAAAATTTATATATTTCAGCAATGTTTTGCCTAACCATAGCCGGATTTGACCCAAGCGCGGGTGCGGGTATTTTGGCAGACATAAAAGCCTTTGAACATTCCAAAGTTTACGGACAGGCGGTTTGCACAGCTTTAACCATTCAAAACGAAAAGCATTTTGAAAAACCTAACTGGATTTCTTGGGAATGCATAAAGTCGCAACTAGAGATACTTTCTAGAGTTAGGAGTTTTGATTATGTGAAAATAGGGCTTGTGGAAAACCCCCGAATTTTGGAAAAAATCTTGAAATGGCTGCACAAAAAATACCCAAAGGCTTTCATTCTTTGGGACCCGATTTTAAAAGCCAGCAGCGGTTTTGAATTTCACAATCAAAAAGCTATAACTTGGCAAAAATTGTTCACTTACGTAAATTTGATAACCCCAAATTTTCCAGAAGCAGAGCTTTTGGGCATCTCCAAAGGTTCTTTGAAAACCGCCGTTTTAGTAAAAGGTGGACATTGTTCTAACTCTAAGAATAGCAATGACTTACTGTATTTTCCCAAATCCCCTGCCCCTATAAAATTTTCGTCAAAACGCATTAAGGGCGTTGATAGGCACGGCAGCGGTTGTACCCTCTCTGCCCTATTGCTTGCAAATCTAGCTCTTGGCTATAATTTGGAAACGGCAATTCTAATGGCAAAAAAAAGTATGCAGCGGTTTTTTGCAAGCGGAACTGGAAAACTGGGCTCTTTTCATTTACTATATTTACCACAAAAAAAGGAGATTTAGGTTATGAACAAAAAGGTAAAAATAGCAACCTTGGTTGCTTTTACAGTAGCGTTTTCTGTGTTTAGCGTAAAACCAGCGGCAGCTTTAGACCTTGGGAAAGCGGTGGGTGGCGCACTGAAATCTACAGGAAAAGCAGCGAACGAAATGATAAAAGCATCAGACAAATTAACAGAAGCAAAAGGGCCTCTGAAATATATTGAGATTTCGGATATCCCTTCTGAGTACAATGGCTACTATGCACAGATGATGGCTCCGGTAATTGATAATCCTTTGGATGTCTGTATGCCTCCTTATTTGACACCTGGTTATCGTCCTGATGATAATACCCCCGCTATGGTAGACTCTGTAAATACAGGGGAATTAACAGTTCGTATTCCCTGTGACGATAAGAAACGCATGCTGAGCTTAATCCTTTCTAAAACCAAAAATGAAAATAATACCTCAACTGGAGGGTGGATTTACGCAAAAGGTACTGGTCTTGATGGCTGCAAATCCAAAGCGACAATGCCCACTTACAAGCTTTCGGAAAGGCAAAAATTTAGCTTTAAGGACTTTGTTAAGAATGAGGATTGCAACGCGGTTGCCGACAAAGAAAAATCCAAAAGCAAAAAATAGTGCCGCTAATACCTCGTTTGCACTGCCTAACTTGGGACGGCTCTCCCCTAACCCACCTTGAACAAGTTAAGCAGCTTTTAGATGCTGGGGCAAATTGGATACAGCTTCGCCAAAAGAACGGGTCAGAGCAGGAAAAACTGAGTACCGCGACGGCGGCGGTTTCCTTATGCCAAAAATATAAAGCCACCCTGATAATCAACGATTCCCATCAAATAGCCTTGGAAAGCGGAGCTAGTGGAGTTCACTTGGGGCAAAAAGACTGCCCTATTTCGGAGGCTCGCAAATTACTTGGAAAATCTGCAATAATAGGCGGTACAGCAAATACTGGGCTTCAAGCATTGCAACTAGTTACGGAGGGTTGCGATTATATTGGGTTAGGTCCTTGGAAACCAACTGGGACAAAGGAAAATTTGAGCGAAATACTGGGCGAGGCGGGAATAAAAAAGGTTTTGGATTTGCATTTGAAAATCCCTGTTATAGCGATAGGCGGCATAACTGCCTCAGATGTTCCCAAAATACTATCGCTTGGAGCTTACGGCATTGCCATTAGCTCTGGTATTGTTGCTACCAAAGACATAAAAACCGCATTTAGAGAGTATTTAGAGCAAACCGTCCTTGGCTCTGCCAAAAATATCACTTAGCAAGTCGCCAACGTTATCTGTAACAAAATCACCAAGTGACTTGACAGTTCCCCAAGGGTCTGCTCTAAGCTGGGTTTCTTGCTTGCCAACCATTCTAAACAAACCATCCAAAGCCTTGCCTGTGGCCCAGCTTGTTAAGCTCTCGGAAAGGTCTGTTGACAGATAGCCATTGTAAGGCAAACCCGGCAAAGAAATTTTATCGGAAGAAGGATTTAAAGTATTATAACTAGAAATTGCAGAAATAACAGCAGATGATTTTAAGGCTTTAGCATAGTCTTCTGCAAAGGAATTATATGCAGAAGCTATAGGGCTCCAGTGTTGGTTGGGGTTTAGCTTATCTAGAGGGATTTTTATAACTGGTCTAAATGCTCCTTGCAAACCTTTATAAGTTGTGGTTTTTAGGTAAGAGGTTGCGGCAATGGAATCTCCCATTAAAACATCTCTGGCATCAGCAAATGACATTGCGCGAATAGTATTTTCAAATACCTCAACAGATGCCGGAGCCGCCTGCTCTGCCCCCCTATTTAAGGCATTTTTTAAAGAAGTTGCGTACCCGTCCAAATTAAAAAGAGAATTGTATTGATGACCCACGGCGGTTTCTAATACGGTTTTCACAGGAAAAGGCAAGGCATTTAATTTGCCTGTGAATGAATTTATTTGCTTAAGAACATTGGAAACAGTATCTGGCAAAAGTATTTCCACCAATTTATTCCCTAAATAACCCTTAGTACAATTCCCTGCCGCAGCCAAACTGCTTGAACAAGAGGAATCCCCCAAATTCACAGCCGCCGTTTTGCTACCCAAAACCAAAGCCTCTTGCAGGGCACCAACCATTCTGCTTTCTAGGTCCTGGTCAAACAAATGATTTCCACAAGAGAACAAGCCAAAGGTAGCAACAGCACTAAAAGAACAAGCTATGAGGAATTTACGCATAGGGTTAATATAGAAAGTTTTTTTAGGGTAAAGCAATTCTTTAACCTTGTTTTTGTCAAGCTACATAAATGGCGTTAATGCCGTAATCTGCCAATTTTTCTTTTTCATTTTTCCTCAAGCTCTTCTTTAAAAATACTCTCAATTTTCTTTGCAAAATCATAAATTTCTTTGGACTTTTCCAAACTTGGGACTAATCCATCCGGCAAAAGCCCTATATTGCTAGGATAACGCGAAGCAGAATACACTCTATTTATTTCATCCAACAAAATTTCGTCTATATCCCAATCTTTTACACTCCGCACTAATTCATATAATTTCGGTAAATCGTGAATTTTTGGGAAAGTAATATCGTTTTCTACCAAATATGATTTAAAATATTTTTCTATAGCTTGTTGAGAATGAAAAATAACTTGACCCGTTAATCTCGGCTCGTCTATAGCCGAATCTGCCATTTTCATATCATTTTCTGCAAAAAATACCCACGCCTTTGTGCTATCTTTCATAGAGAACTTTCCCAGTTTCTACAATCTCTTCAATAAAAAAATCTTTTTGCTTTTGCAAATATTCAAATTCAGCAAGAGTATAAACTATTATATCCATAGCTATTTTTTTATGAATTTCACGAAGAGCCAACGACACAGGATTGCCTCTTTCTATAAATTCGTCAAAAGTTTTAGACCTTTCTTCCGAATCCAATACAACTACAACATCCAAATCACTATCTTCCGTAGGATTGCCTCTAGCGTAAGAACCAAACAAAATAACCTTGTGAGGCTTTAATTCCTTGAGCCTTTCAGTCATTTCATCTATAAGATGCTGATTATGCATTGGAGTAAAGATAGAAAAATTTGGTATGTTCAAAGTGTTTAGACGGGTTTTGAACGATTAGCTACCCCATTTGGGAATATTTTTTTAGGATAGAGTAATTCTTTAACCTTGTCTTTGTCAAGGGAGTTTCCAGAGAGCCAAACTTGGGGTATTCCGCCAGTGTATGCACGGACATTTTTGTCGCCGAAAACGGCTATTGCTGCATCAATGGCGTTAATGCCGTAATCTGCCCATTTTTCTTTTTCAAGTTTTTTCTTTTTGTCTGCTACATATTTTGTTAATTCTTCGCCCTCAATCCATTTGTTTTCGCCTAAACATCCCACAACCACACTACAATAAACACTTTCTTCGTTATTGCGTTTTGCTGCTATGGTGCTACGCCAAACCACATCGTCTGGCGGAAGTTGGTAACCCATAAGAATTATGTGCTTTGCACCGGAAATGCTCACTTTGGCATCTCGTTGAATATCCTCTAAAAAACTTGTGTGTTTGCCTTTGTAGCTGGTTTGCATTATCATTGGGGTATTATAGGTATAGGTTAAGTTGCCGCAAAAATAACATTGAACAGCATCGTAATCGCCGTTTTTATGAGCCTTTTCCTCGTCTTCTGTGTATGGCTTATGCTGAAATAAATTTATTTTGAATGGCGGTGGAAAGAATAAATCTTCTGGCGTGTTTTCTCCCCATTTTCCCCATACAATAGATATTTTCCCACAATTCTCACATTCCCTGAAATTTGCGCCACCGTGTGGGAGAAAGAATTTACAAATTCTATATAAACGCCCTCCGTCTTCATCTCTATTGGTTCGGCAAGTTGCAGCTTCGTCTAATGAATAACTTATTTCTCTTTCTAAGTTTCTAAATGCGGCAGAAACGGAAAAGTCAATGAACAATTTTAATGGTAAATTTCTTTTTCCTAAATGTGGGGGATTTTTATTCAATTCATTATCTGCCATATACATAAACCATAGAAGCAATGGGTCAAAATTCATAGATATTATGGCAACGCTCATAAGGTAAAATTCTCTATCGCTGAATTTGAATCCTTGTAAATCCATTGCTTCTCGTTGCATAAGTTTGCTTAATGTTTTGGTGAATTCAAAATAAGGTTCAAATTTTTCGTAGCTCTTGTTTCTAGTTTTATGGTATGCGCAAACTATCATTAGGCTGCTTAAAAGGACGAGTAAATTTCTTGCGTTGCGTATTTTGTGTGGGTCTAAAAACACATCTTTTTCCATTTGCAAGCCTAAGTTGCTTAACAAATTTCCATCTATTATATTGTATAAATCAATCAGATATTTACCGTAATCTTTGTTTTCTAATGGAGATTTTATTGCCAAGCGGCGCAAGGCATTCCAGTTGTAGTGAGATTTCCATTTTAAAATTTTTTCTATGATTTTTTCGTCTGTAAAATTATCTGGCAATATTTTTTTTGCTGCTTTTATTGCTTCTTTGCTTGGATATAAATCATTTTTTTCTAGGTTGTCTCCTAGTACAATTAAAAAATATTCCAATTCTTTTTCTATTCCGTGAAAGAATTTTGCCTTATCTATGCGTTTTTGCAGTAGTTCGTCACTGTCCTTGCCTGAAAGTTCATATACAGCCTTTGCCATTCCGTCCGTTGTAGGTACGTCAAGTTTAGCTGTTGCGCCCGATCCCCAAAAGATGCAGGTTTCGGGCCAGAAGGGGTTAAGTTTATGTGCTGGCATGAGATACTTCTATTATAGTATAGTTTTCACCGTTTTCTTTTAATTCAAATTTTAATCTCTTCTTTTCGGCAAAGGCATAGCCGAGCAAATGTTGCATTTCTATTTTTTTTGGAGGAATAATTATTGAAACTTTTTCTCTAAGTTTAGATTCTTCGGGATTATCTTTTGCTTCTAAAATATTCAAGTATTTTTTCTTTTCATCATTTTCACTTGATTTTTCAAAAAGATACTTGCCAGCTCCTTTTAGCTGAACGTTATCTTGCGAAAATTTTTCAATTGTTGCTTCTATTTGGAACGTTTCCATATCATTTTCTCCTGTGTTTTCCCCTTTGTTTTTTACCCTTGCCAAATCTTTGGGAATGTAAGATTTGACGAAGTTTGTACCACCATTGGCGCAAATTCTTTTCGACTCAATCCTTTACGCAACGAACACTGTACAAACGGTCCTTATTCATAGTTCCGTAATAGGCGTAGTCGCTGTTGTAGAACATATCCACGTAGGAAGCACCCCAAGAAGTGTCCTCTGAGCTACTCCACCAATGACCGCCGTCGCCGACATTGCCAAAACTGCCATAGGAATTTCCGTGACCACCAGGCAAAGCCGAAAATCCATAAGTATCCTCACCATTGCCTCCGTTATTCCAACCGCTAGCTGCTTTTAAATATCTACCTGCCTTAGGGCTATTGTAAATAATTGATGTGCCGCTTGTGCTGTCTGCATAGTGATACAAGATACCCCATTCGGCGATGCTGGGCAAGTGCCAACCGCTAGGGCATATCCCTTTAGGATTCGCAGACACACAAGAAACTAATTCGCAACTAGAAGGTAGAGCCATTGCCCTTATCCAATCATAAAGCCTGCCGTATTTTAAGCAGGATGAATCATTGCATATGTTGCCACTTACATCGTAAATAAGGTTCTCCGCCATCCAAGTCTGTGTACCTATTTCAACATACACATATTTTTTGCCATCGCGTGGATCGCAAAACTGTTCTTTTTGCTTTCCGTAATGTTCCCTCTTTGTTCCATTCACAAAACCCGCACACAGATTAGAGGAACTACTTGAAGCAACGGAAGAACTACTCGGTCTTGAGCTTGATGAAGACACCACAGCAGAGCTAGAACTTGGTGCAACAGACGAACTACTGGGCGGTGTACTAGAACTACTACTCATCCTTGAACTTGACGAAGACATCGCAGAACTTGAACTTGGCACAATGGAAGAACTGCTTGACGAAGACATCACCAAAGAACTAGAACTTTTGGCAACAGACGAACTACTCAGAGATACACTAGAACTACTGCTCGGCTTTGAACTTGACGAAGACATCGCCAAAGAACTAGAACTTTTGGCAGCAGACGAACTGCTCGTCACCGCCACGCTAGATAATGGCACATCCTCCGAGCTAGAACTAGGTTTAGCATACGAAGAACTGGAAAGCCTATTCCCGATATAGTTAGGGCTTTCCGAATCGTCTGGATTATTGCGTTCTGCTGTGCTGCAAGACAAAAAAAGAAACGCAACTGCGAAAATAAAAAATCTTAAAACCATATATGTACTCCTATCCCCGAAATCAAAAGCACACTACCAACAATATAAAGCGTATTCCTACTGCTACGGTTGTTTTCAACATCTTTCCAAGCATTTTTGTAATAACTTTGCGATTGCCCTCTTTTGCTATATCTATCGTGTGCCTCATTCATCTCCGAGTTTTTTACAGCCCCAATAGAAATAACCGCCGCTCCCAACACATCTAAACCAAGGGCAACCCAAAAGCTGGTTTTAATAGACCGCATCTCAACCTCTGGTGCAGATGCGTAAAGCTCGCCGCTGAACACAGGTGCATAAGGGCTACTTTTGTACATATACCTCACTTTCTCATTGTACTTTAATTCCACATCCACTATATCCCTGTTATAGCCAACCTCAATTTTGGCACATAAAGGAACAGCACCGCTGAAGGGTGTATCCCCAACATATTTGCCGTTCACAAAAACGGATTCGCTAATAGGCTCGCCACCTCGCTCCGCACTCAAAATCAAGCCGCTTTTCTTTAGCGTTATATTGCTTGCCATATCAAAAATTTCATGACTGCCCTTGTTTATGCCTGCTTCAAAACTTAAAGCCTCGTAGCATCTATGGCTGAGTTCCACCTTGTATTTACTTGGAGAAAGCCTGTTTTTCCAAGAGGAAGACTGCTTGTCGTTTATGTATAAATACCATGGCTCGTCTTTACCTATGTCATCTATGAAAGCGGGTTTTATCTCCAAAATTCCGAAATTGGGTTTAAGCGTTATCGCTATGCTCTGATTGTTCTGCTTTATGAAAACCGTTGTGTCTGCCTTATCGTAATGCTCTAATGCAGCTATTATGCGTACATTGCCTTCAGGAAGCTCTGTTTTGCAGGGCGTTTTATGGCAGCTGGCGGCTGGTACGCCGTCAAAGCTCAAAACCGCACCAGAGGGTTCGGTGCTTAAATTCGCTAAATAAAGTCGCTCATCCAATTCATAATCACTCGCTTTCTCCAATCCGCTTATGCCACCAAGAAATGGCTTTCTGCTAGAAGCACCGGGTATCTTACTGAACACATCGGGAGCTTTCTTTTCCACAATGTTGAGCAAGCCTCTAACGTTATCTGCCTCATCATTGAGCATACCAACCAGCCCCTCGGTTAGTACATTATACAGCTCAACCTTGAGTCTGATTTTGTCGCCAAGTTTGCCAACGCTGGCTTGCGCAACATAATCAACCTGCGCTTTCTTGCCCAAATCAACAATGCATATGCTTTCCTTGCACTCCTTGATATAATTTTCCATTCCGCCAAGTCGCTTAACAACAACATCCTGTTTCAGCAAAACAAAGGAACTCGTGGGCAGAACCTTCAACGCCGCCTCACGCATTTTATCCGTGAGAGCTTCAAGTTCATCATTGCCAAGAACTGCGCCATCGGAAGGCAGCACGGCAACCGAGGTTTGCTGCCCGTAAGCGGCAAGAGCAAGCGCCAACAAAATGAAAAATTGTTTACTCATATCCTGTTACTCCTTTTTCTAACTTTACGGAGAGAGAGCTCAAACAGTATGAGGCAGCTATGATGAACAGACACGACCAGAAAGCGATACTTGCTTATGCCGAGGAAAAAGGCGAGGTTAGGGGTGAGGCTAGAGGTATTAAGAAAAGCAGAAATGAAATTGCCCGTAATATGCTTGGCGATGGCGTGGAGCCTGTACTCATAGCTCGTTACACGAAACTTCCTTTGAAGACCATTAAAACTTTGCTTTAGCTTCACAACTCACCCCACAAAACCTGTGGGAAGTCGCTTCCCATCTGCCCCTTCAGAATACCTATAGCCTGCAAATTTGAATCCAAGATAAGGGTCAAGGGTAAACTTGGGTCCTCCCCCCGTTTCACCAAACCGAAACTTTTGAACAAAATCACGTTGGGGTCAAAATAATAGGGGAATACACTCCCTGCATTCTTTTCCACCATCTCGCTAACCTTACCGCCGCTGGAACGGATATCCTCGCCAACATTTATCAAATACACCAGAATGCCCCGCTTTTCCAATTCGCCCTTGTTCTTTTTGAGAATGGCAAACTCTTCCATGCACGGAACGCAGTGGGTGGCAAAAAAGGATAGAACAACTCGCTTTGCACCAGTCTTTTTCACCGCTTCCTTGATGTCGTCTCTATACAATTCGTCTATGCCGTTCTTTTCAAGCACAAAGAAGTTCGGGATTATACCCTGCTTCAATTCGTTTGGCAAAGCAAGGCGGGTTGATTTCTGTGCGAAAGAAAAAATAGGCAGCAGGGCTGCCAGCAAAATCGTAATTGCTGTTATTCGCATTGCGGGCTCCATTGTTTTATCTCCTGTAGCCATTGATTCCAAAATTCTGCGGATTTAAAATTGCTCTGCAATTTCTCCAAGGCAAAATCGGGCTTTTGATGCGCACCCATAGTATCACCTTTAAGTTGCAGATATTCCGTGCCATCGCAGGCATTCAAGGAAAGCGAATTTGCGTAAGAGCAGGTGTTAAGCCCGAATTTAACTGAACATTCAGGCTCCGAGCCTTTATAGGTGAGCGATATGCCTCTGTCATTGCAGGGCGATTTCTCTATTTTTATGCTGTTGGAGAGCTTGGAGAAGGTTATCTCTGAATAAGGGGTTTCTTTTTCAGGGTTCCAGTGCAACTTGGCGGCTCCGCAGTAATCTCTATAATCTTCCCTTGACTTGGAATAAATCCCATTTGCCAAATATGGGCTTTTGACCCCCCAGCCATCGAGCAGGTATTGGATTCTCACGAAATCGTTGTACAGCATTTGCGTTTTGCGCCACGCCTCGTTTTTATGTTTGGGGTGTTCCGTGCTAACTACCGTGTTGGAGGCAAGCGAGAGGGAGTCTTCCAATAGTCGCTGCCTCGCCAAAAAGCCTTTGGCGGCATCTGTCTTGCTCATACAAACCGTGACACTTGTTTTGTTTCCGTTGCGTTTGTTGCGCGCAATACGGGCATCGTGAGCATTTGGAAGGGCAGATTCTATAACTGTCTTAGATTCATATCCGGTATTCAAGTTTTCTTTTCCGTTTGAAATTTGCTGGCTCACTATGCGTTCTATTGTCACATTGACAGATGAGTTTATTTGCCTCGCCAAAGCAGAATGGGCTTCTGCCAAGGCTTCGTTCTCGTTTTCTCCAACGCCAAAGCCACGGAATTCATCAGAGGAGCATTCGGCTATAGGCTCCGTCTGCTGCACTGTGGAAGCGCAACCGATGATTATTGGAATTATCAAAGCAAGCAATATAGCAGGCATTATCTTTTATACTTTTCCTTATACGCCGCAGTGCCTTCGTCTAGTTTTTTCATCATATCGTCTTTCTTCACCCTCAGTTCAAGTTCCTCTTGATTTGAAGATGCAGCCTGAACAGCCTTCTTGAGCAAATCTGGATTCATCACATAAAGGGAATATATTTTGTAATGTCCATTTTCCTTGTTGAATTGGGTAACGGATTTGTAGGAAGTTGCTCCGTTCAGTTCCTGATGGGTTGACTGCCTAACGCCTTCTTCCCATATTTTTTTCGCCTCGCTACTAACATTCTGCGCATACGCCTCGCTTAGGCGTTCAACAAAATTGTTCAGCGTTTTTGCCATATCCGTGCGGGCCTCATCACCAGAAACGTTCCTAGCGACCATTTCATCGCTGGATTCCCCTATGCCTATGCCGCAAGGGATGAACTTGCTTTCCATATCCCTTTTTATCTCTTCCAGCTCGGTAGCGGGTGTTTTGACTGTCTCAAAACCTCCAGATGCTGCCTGTTGCGCTTTGGAGGCGCAGGAATTGATTGTAAAAGCCAAGGCAAGCCCAAAGCTTACCACCAATGCGGTTTTAGAGAATTGTGTTCTCATAGTGTGTTACCTCCATTTTATGGGTGAAATGTTGAAATTCTGAAAATCCTGTGAATTCTGCGAATTCTGGTTCAGACAATAAAAATTCCAAAAAATTCGATCTCTATTTTGTAAAATTATATATTCATTTATGAGATTAAGAAACGACGTTGCTAACTGCAACGTCACCGCGACCCTGAGGGATAAGGTTTAGATATGGAAGCCATATTAGGCATATAATATAGAAATTTCTAAATTGTGGCAGAAATGCTTAGAGATTCAGATAAAAATAGCACTACTTGGCTTGCGCAAGAAAAAGATTTTGTGTTCTCTGGTGATTTTCAGCTTGAGAACGGGGAAATCTTGCCAGAGCTGCGCATTCGCTACGAAGCTTATGGGGATTTTAAATCTGGTGCCTCTCACGTTATATGGATTTGCACACCTCTTACAATGGATGCTCACGCAGCGGGATTGCAAAGAGAAGATGACCCAAAATCGCTAGGTTGGTGGGATGCCCTTATAGGCCCAGGCAAACCCATAAATACCGATATATTTTTTGTTGTTAGCAGCAATGTGCTTGGTGGTTGCAAGGGAACCACAGGTCCATCTTCCATAGACCCGCGTACAGGAAAGCCTTATGGCTCAAAATTCCCGCGCATAACCATAACAGATATGGTGAACGCTCAAAAAAAACTTGCAGACCATTTGGAAATAAAGAAAATCTTTGCCGTTATAGGCGGTTCAATGGGCGGTTTTCAAGCATTTGAGTGGGCACTTCAATACCCAGATTTTGTGGAGAGATGCGCTGTTATAGCCAGCGGAACAAAACTCTCTGCCCAAGCTCTTGCTTTTGAAATAGTTGGTCGTCAAATTGTTTTAGACGATACCGCAAAAGGGCTTGCAAATGCGAGAAAAATGGCGCACATAACATACCTCTCTGCCGAGTCTATGAAAAACCGCTTTGATGCAGCAGAGCTTATGCCAAGCGATCCCGAAAAGTTTTACACAGGTTTTGCTCTTGAAAACTATTTGAACAAGCAAAGCGAAAGATTTGTGAAACGCTTTGATGCAAACAGTTATTTGATTTTAACTTGGGCAATGGATAATTTCAGTTTGGAAAAAAAATACGGTTCCCTTGAAAAGGCCATATCCCTTGCCAAGTCAGAGTTTTTGTGCGTTCATTTGAGCAGCGATTGGCTCTTTCCCCAAGAAGAATCTCAAAAACTCGCATTTGCGCTTTTGAACCAAAAGAAAATAGTTAGCAGCGTGGAAATTAATACCAACCTAGGGCACGATGGCTTTTTGCTAGAAGTGAAAGATTTGGGCAATTTGCTCTCTCGCTTTTTTGATGTGCGCGTGGTTGAAAGCCGCGATGAGAATTATGTTAATTCCGCCTTTGAAAGCAAAAAAGATATACGCAAAATTTCTGCCTTTATACCAAAAAACGCAAGCGTTTTAGACATAGGATGCGGAAACGGATATTTGCTGCACTCCTTGTGGCGCGAAAAAAAAGTTGCAGGTTTTGGCCTTGACCGTTCCCTTAACGGAATTTTGCACTGTTTGAATTTTGATGTACCCGCTATACAATGCGACTTGGATAAAAACGGACTTTCTGAAATTGCAGACAATAGTTTTGATTTTGTGATTTTCAACAGAACCTTGCAAGAAACTCAAAATCCGCGCAGTGTTCTGCGAGAAATTCTACGTATAGGCAAACAAGCCGTTGTAACTTTTCCGAATTTTGCAAATTGGCAAATCCGAAAAACCCTGGCAATTACCGGACGTATGCCAATGAGCAAAACCCTACCCCACAACTGGTACAACACACCAAACATTCATCTATTCACCCTAAACGATTTTATTGAACTTTGTAAAGAAGAAGACATTTTGATAAAATCTTTGAAATTTGAGCATAGCAACATTTTGAGCAAAATTTTTAGCCTACTCGGTCTTAAAAATTTAGGTGCAGAACAAGTGGTAGCCTTGATTTCTAAGAAGCCTTAATTTTCACTTCCCACGTTTGGGATTGTAATTGTTGTTCATAATTAGGGATAAAGCCACGCAAAACATAATTGTTCCACCAACTATAACTTGCTGTTTGTGGTTGTATTCGTGCACGTTATATGTTGGGTTTTCTTCAAATCTCTCCTGGGGGCTTAATCCGCTGTAAGGATCTTCTTCGGTTGTGGAATTTGCTTGGATTTCTTTCGAAAAATCATCTGCTACAGAAAGAATCTCCTCTTCGCCCGTTTTATCTTGAGCATAAACCATTGAGAACATCAAAACAAAGCACAGAATTTTTTTCATAATTCATACCCCGTGTTTAGCCACCACAGTTGTTTGTATTCCGCCTCTGGAATTGAAAATTCCCGTGACTTTCATCCATTTTGGGGCAACGGCTTTAACGCAGTCTTTTAAAACTTTGTTTGCTACGTGTTCGTGAAAGATTCCCACATTGCGGAAAAAAAGCAGGTATTCCTTAAAGCTTTTGAGTTCAAGGCAATATTTTGAAGGGCGGTATTCTATAATCAGCGTTGCAAAATCTGGCAGTCCGGTTTTTGGGCAAACGCAGGTAAATTCTGGGACCTCTATTCGCAAATCTGTTGCAGAATTAGGGTACATAAACTCCCAGTTTTCAATTTCCGGAGTTTTTAAAGCCGGAATGTGGTTTTGCCTACCCTCGTAAGAGCTCACAGTTTTTCTTTTATTTTTTCCCAAGTTAGACATCCTTGTTCTCCTGTTGAAAGAATTTTATACTCAAAATATTCACCTTTTGTTTTTTCACCGTCTGCAAAAATAACACATTTTGCGTTAGCTGCATTTGCCATTTCCAATTGCTTGCTGAATTTAACCGCATTCAAGGAATGTGAGCAAGCAACGCCCGCTTTGCGGAACTCCCCTGCTGTTTTGAAAAGAATTTTCATATCGCTTTTAAAAGAGGCTATAAAGACCGGTAAATCGGTATTGCTTTGTGGGAGCAAATTTTTTTCTCTTAGCAAATCTGCAAGTACAACATCGCCCATTCCAAAACCAACACCGGAAATTCGCTGACCACCAAGGGTTTCTGTTAAATTATCGTAGCGGCCGCCACCTGCTATTGCTCTCATATTTTTTGCTTTGTCAAAAACTTCAAATACAATGCCGGTGTAATAAGCAAGCCCACGTACAACGGATAAATCCAATTTAACCGATTTTTCATAACCTGCAATTTTTATAAGTTCAAATAGTTCTTCAAGTTCAGAAAATCCCTGCCATTCAAATAAGCCTTTAATTTCTTCTATGCCCCTGCAATTCATAAAAGCCTTTAATTTTTTTGCTTTTTCATCGTTTAAACCTGCGTTCAATAATTCCTTTTCAAAATCTTCAGCGGGCATTTTTAAACTTTTGTCTAAAATAGGATAAATTAAATTTGCATCTGCCACTTCCAAACTTTCTAAAAATGCGGCGAGCAAGCGGCGGCTTGAAATTCCGATTGCGAAATCGTTTTCGGTTAAGCCAAAATCTAGGAGCATAGCACAAATCGCAGAGATTAAATCTGCTTCTGCGCTGATGCTCTCTGTTCCTATTATATCTAAATTCAATTGAAAAAACTCGCGAAGCCTGCCCTTTTGCGCACGCTCGTAGCGAAACAAGCGTGGAATGGAGAACCATTTAAAAGGCTTTCTCAGCTCTGCCCCCTTTTGTATAACCAGCCTTGCGAGCGTGGGTGTCATTTCGGGGCGTAGCGCGAGTGCCCTGCCGCCTTTGTCTGTGAAGTTGTAAAGCTGCGAGACAATTTCTTCGCCGCTTTTGCCTGTGTAAAGTTCCAAATGCTCAAATGTAGGTCCTTCGTATTCCTCATAGCCATATTTTAAAGCCGCTCTTCGCCATATATTGAAAATATGATTTTGCACTCTCATATCAACAGGATAGAAATCCCTCGTTCCCTTTGGGAGTGGCGGAGTTTGAACTTTCATTGCGGTAAAGATAGAAAAATTAAAACCCAATCCTAACGCTCAAATTAAGTAAACCGTCCATAGGCTGAGTGCCTTGCAAAAGGGCATAGTAAATTGCAAGGCTTGCGTTTGAAATGCCCTGCTCCCAACCTAGGCCATAAGTCAAGATATGTTCCCAGCCTCTGAACGGTGCTCTGTTCCTGTAAATCCCGTTTTGCCCAAATATGTGCAAGGCAGATTTTTCAAGCCCGTGCCATTGAAAATCCATTTCGTTTAACCCATAAGCCCTTGTTCTTATGCTGCGCGGAGTTAAACCTATAAAATCGTTTTTGCCACCTATGAGAAACAAATCTTCCCTTGGGTAATCCTTTGGGGGCAACATACCAAAACCCTTTGCTGAGAGTAGCAATGTCCAGTTTTTTGAAAATGGTTGGTAATAGGCTCCGTTTAAGCCCGCTGCCACAAACTCCGAAAATTCAGCAGACATTTCTGCAAACAAACCTCTAAAAGCAAGGGGAATTTTATCTCTGTTATCATAACTGAGCAAAAGCGAAGAAAATAATTTGTCGTTTTTATAACCTCCGCCAATCCCATATTTCCATTCCCAGCTGATATTATGAATATATTTGAGGTCTGCGTTTCTTTGCCTTATTGAGTCGCATTCTACAAATTCACCGTAAAGTTTTAAAGAACCATTCAAGCCAAATACAAAAGGTTCTTTGTAAGATATTTCTGCTGAGCGATAATTTTTTGAATTTTCTCCAGCCAAAGAAAAATCCCTAGCAGTTCCTGAGATGTTCATAAGTTGCACCCTTACAAGCCCATTGTATTCGCCCCTGCCTGCCTCAAAAGCCATAGACGCTTCTGCAAAATTAGCCGTTGCATCTGTTAAATTAAATGCAGGAACAAGCCTGTTTCTGTTCGCTATGCGATAAAATTTTACTTCACCTGTTTTGGAAAAATATCCCATTCTTAGCAACGAGCGTTCTACCCTTGGAACTTGCGAAAGAACCACCGGACTGCCAACCTCTATCTGGGCAAGTTTTGCAAATACCAAAGAATCTGTTTTGCCTTTTTTATTCTGAACTGCTGCACTCCAAACCCAAGCAGATTCAGATATTAATTCTTGTGCTTTTGTACTTGTCTGAACCCAGATGCCCACGATGAGCAGGAGGAACAGAATTTTTGAGCTACTCGTAATTATCACCTTCAGTGTATTTGAGTAAACTCTGGGCTTTTTCTTTTATGAGTTTATGTATGCGGGCTTCGGCTTCGTCTCCTCTTTCGGTGTCTTTGACGCTCACCAAGGGTAGTAGTAGTGGGCTGTTGAAGAAGGTTCCAAGAGGAATTGGGTTTTTGCGACTGAAAACAGCTTCTATGTAATCTCTTGCATCGTCTTGCAGTTGGTCACACTTTTCAAATTCTTTTTTATTGAAGGAATTGTAAAGCTCAACGAAAATTTTTGCAGCTTCGGGAATGTTTGCAGTTGAGCTTATCAAAGCCGTTCCGCCAATTTCCAACATATCTATAAACGAGCTGTCTTCACCAGAGATAACAGCAAAATCGAGGTTTTTGGTTTGTTCAACTATGCTTTTTGTGTCTTCGTGATATTTTTCGCCAATTCTGAACTCAACGGCTTGCTTTAAGCCTATTATGTTTTTATCTTCGGCAAGCCTTATGATGGTGCTTGGATGTATGTAGTTTGCGGTGCGTCCTGGCACATTGTAGATGATAATTCTAGCACCCGTTTCGCTGCTCAAAGCCTTGAAATGGGCATATATTCCCTCTTGCGGAGGATTGTTGTAGTAGCCTGTTACACAGAGCATTGGAACATCTTTAATTTTTAGAATTTCTTTTATCATTTCAACAGATTCTCTTGTGCTATTGGAGCCAGCTCCCGCTATTATAGGTACTCTGCCACCCACATAGTCCAGCACAAATTTTATGAAATCCAAATGCTGGCTAGTGCTAAGCGTTGCGCTCTGCCCTGTTGTTCCAACTGGCACAAAACCGTGTACACCTACCTCTATAAGGTCGTCTATCATTTTTTTTGCCTTCGCATAATCTATTGAGTTTCGCATACAGCAAAAATCATCGTTTTTCAAGGGAGTAAAAAGAGCGGGAAAGACTCCGCGAAGCTGTGAAGAATAGGTATTTGACATAACAGGAATTTAGAAAATTTTGCTATGTCTTTTCTATATTTCCCGTAATGTCTCCAACACTTGCAATAGTAGTTCCCTGCTACAATGAAAAAGAGGTTCTGCCTAATACGGCAGAGCAATTGCTCGGTGTTGTGCGTGGGCTCTCTGAAAATGGCCTTATTTCTCAAAAATCAAGGGTAGTTTTTGTTGACGATGGCTCAAAAGATAACACGTGGGAGATAATAGAAAACCTTTGCAAGGAAAATCCTGAAAATTTTTCTGGAATAAAGCTTTCAAAAAACAAGGGGCACCAAAACGCCCTTCTGTGCGGTTTGCTTTCGGTTAAGGAATTTGCAGATATTTGCATTTCCATAGATGCGGATTTGCAAGATGATATTTCTGTAATTGACGAAATGCTGAAAATGCACAGCGCGGGTTGTGAAATTGTTTATGGGGTTAGGTCTAAAAGGAACAAGGATTCTATTTTCAAACGTGCAACAGCACAAGGATTTTATAGATTCATAAGCTTTTTAGGAGCCGACATAATTTACAACCACGCCGATTTTAGGCTTATGAGCAAAAAGGCCTTGGATGCACTTGCGGAATACAAAGAGGTGAATTTATTTTTGCGCGGAATAGTCCCTATGCTTGGTTATAAAACAGGGATAGCATATTACGAACGCAAAGAAAGGCTTGCTGGTGAGAGCAAATATCCCTTTTACAAAATGCTCAGATTTGCCATAGAGGGAATAACCTCTCTTTCAATAAAACCAATTAGAATAATCACAATGCTAGGCATATTCATTTTCATAATTAGCCTAGGTATGATAGCTTATTCCGTTTTCCAATACTTTCATAAAGCCACAGAACCAGGTTGGTCTAGCCTTATCTGCTCAATTTGGAGCTTATGCGGCTTGCTCTTATTCTCCATTGGCATTGTGGGCGAATATGTTGGTAAAATTTATTTGGAAACCAAGCAACGACCTAGGTTTATTGTGGAGAAGAAGAGTTAAACTTTACTATATTCCTTTTTGTCAATAAGGAGTTTATATTATGGCAAAAAGAGTTTATCTTTTCGGCAAAGGCATAACAGAAGGCAATGGGGGGCAACGCAATTTGCTCGGTGGCAAAGGGGCTGGGCTTGCAGAAATGGCTAAAAGAGGGTTTAATGTTCCCCCTGGTTTCACAATAACAACGGAAGTTTGCACTGCATATTACGCAAACAAACGCAAAATGCCCGCAGGATTGAGCGAAGAGGTTAAAAAAGCCGTTGGCGCAATAGAAAAGCAAACAGGAAAACAATTCGGCGGTAATAAGAATCCCCTACTGGTGGCTGTCCGCTCTGGAGCTAGGGAGTCTATGCCCGGAATGATGGATACCATTTTGAACCTCGGCTTAAACGATACAACCGTGGAAGTGCTAAAAGCAAAGAGCAACAACGGCAGATTTGCCTACGATTCTTACCGCCGCTTTATTCAGATGTATTCCGGTGTTGTTTTGCAAATTGAACGAGCAAATGAAAATCACCACGACCCATTTGAGATGATAATTGAGGAAGCTCGCAACAAAAGAGGTGTTAAGCACGATAATCAGCTTCCAGAAGAGGATTTGAAATCTATAATTGAAAAATTCAAAAAACTTGTTTTGGAAAAAACAGGAAAACCTTTTCCGAGCGATCCTTACAAGCAACTAGAAGGCGCAATAGGAGCCGTATTTGCAAGCTGGATGAACGAGCGTGCTATTCTATATCGCCGCAAATACAAAATTCCCGAAGAATGGGGAACCGCAGTTAATGTTCAGTCTATGGTATTTGGCAATATGGGAGATAGCTCCGGCACAGGAGTAGCCTTTACCCGCAACCCTGC
>JAITFN010000028.1 GCA_031281345.1 Candidatus Fibrimonadaceae bacterium | reverse complement strand
TGCTCGGAAGAATGCCGGAGCGGTCGATCGGGGCGGTCTCGAAAACCGTTGTTCGCAAGAACCGAGGGTTCGAATCCCTCTTCTTCCTATAAACCTTGAATTTCAATATAAACCTCATTTCTCCATTGGCTTATCAAAGACTTGAGTTTGAGGTTAGACATATAGTTGGCGGTCATGCTTTCAATTATGGGATAATCTTCTTCCAAATTATATTCGCGGACTTGAGCTTCTTTATCTAAGCGCAGAATTCTATACGAGCCATCTATAATTTCGGGGCTAGAAATCTCGCCTACTTTTAAGGAAGATATTATTTTTTCATAAACTGGGTCTATAGCCTTTCTCTCTTGCCAGCCAAAGCTACCACCCTTGAAAGATGTTTCTCTGTCTTTGCTGAAGGTGATGGCAGCTTTTGAAAAATTTATTTTGCTCTTTTCAATTTCGCTTTTTAAAGAATCTAATTTGCGCAAAACCTGCAGGGAATCGGCTGCGGACGGCTCCACTCTCAGAAGAATGCTCGCTGTTTTTATGCCATCGTCTTTTTTTCCCATAAGCCGGATTATATTCCACCCCTCTTTTGTTAAAACAGGGTTATCTGTCCACTCGCCTATGCCAAGCCTGAGGGCTGCCCTTTCGTAATCTGGTTCGCCAGAACCCCTGCGCAAATATGAAGAGGTATCTGCCAAAGTGTTTTGGTTGTGGTTTTTTGCAAGCACGGAAAAATGAATGCCTCTGTCTAAGGAGTCTATAATGGCAATGGCTATATTTTTAACAGAATCTGTTACGTGCCTGCTGGGTTCCACAGGTATGCTTATGGAGCTGAATAAAAGGCAGTCGTATTGGCGGGGAATGCTGTCTTTGTAAGCTGCATAAAATTCTTCCACTTCTTTTCTTGTGGGGGTTATTATGCCCACGTGTTTTTGCCTAATGCGTGAGAGTTGCATTTCTTCTCTGAAACGCTCCATCAGTTTTTCCCTGTATTGAGCTATGCTTATGCCAAGCTGGTTTTTTATGGCTTTTTCAAGTGCGGCAACGCTTGCGTTTTGCCTGGCGGCCAAATTCTTTATATGTATATCCACCCTCTGCGAAAGCTCGGATTCCTCTACCTTTATGGAATCTCTGGATATTCTAGATAGCAAAACTTTTTCTTCTATTATTTTATCCAAAACCCTAGACATTTGCTCGTTCTCTGACAGTTGCATAAAACCGGGCGCAGACTGATAGTGGTAAAGTTGCGACATTAAATCGGAACGTAAAATAACCTTGCCATCAACAACAGCAATAATGGACTCAAGCAGAATAGGGTCTTGCTTGGTAGCTCCTGCCGCAAAGAGAGAGGAGACCAAAATAAGCAATATTAGTGAAACACAGCGCATTGGGGGTAATGTAGAAAAATTTTCAAGAAGTTGTTTGGCATTGTCATTCAACCCCTCAACCATAATGAGAAAAATCTATCATAAACATAATAATAACCTTTTTCATCTTTTAAAATTAAGGTTTTATCCATCAAAGATTTAAGCGCTAATTTTACGCTGCTGGCGGCTTTTAAACCGTGTTTCTGCATAAAAGAGTATTCATAAGGAGATTTTACGCTATGTTCTCTCGCTATTGCTCTTAGCAAATATAGCTGTCCTCTGGTTATCATTTCGCAATAGGTTTTATATGTTGCATTTTCTTCCTGCAAAATTCCATTTATTGCATCTTTTGCGTTTTGCTCCGAATAATTTATTCTGTCCATAGCAAATAATAAATTGAGAACCAATTGAACGTACCATGTATGCCCTTGCAAACTTTCATAAACAAAGTCAAACACTTTTGCTGGTAATTTTTTTCTGCATTTTGAAAACATATTCATTGCAAATTTTCTGTAAGATTCAATTTCTATTTCCTTTAAAATTATTTTTTGCGTACTTTGATAAAATGGCCTGTTCACCGAAGAAAACATAGCATCCATTAGATGTTTTTTACTTCCAGAAAAAATAAAATGAACATTAGGCAAAAATTGCATATAAGAACGAAGCAGAGCTTCTACTCCTTTTTCTGGATAATCCATAATTTGCTGAAATTCATCTATGGCAATGTAAATGGTTTTGCCGCTTTTTTTAAGATATGAAAAAATTTCCTGTAAACTGTTCTGTGCCTGTTCATATTTAATATCCAAAGAAACTGTAGGCATTCCTGTCTGAGAATCAAATGAAAATAGAGGTCTGAAACTTTTAAAGAAACTGGCTATTTTCTTTATTGTTGTTTGCGGTTTGCCTTCTAATTGCCCAATAACGGCTTTGCCTAAAAGGTTTGTGAATTCAAGCAGATTTTGGGTTGCGAAAATATCTATGTAAAAACAGTTTGAATGTTTATCCTTCTCCCTTAGGCAATAAAAAACATTGTGTATAAGCCCAGTTTTTCCAATGCGGCGCGGGCTTATTAAAGATATATTTCTGCCGTTCTGCAATGCGGATATTATTTGTTTTGTTTCTGTGGCTCTGTCGCAAAAATAGGCGGGGCTATGATAGCCAGATATTAAAAACGGGTTTTTAGGTTTTATGTCCATATCTTAAATATAGTAAAAAACATAAAATATGAAACATAAAATATGAAACATAAAATATGAAATGCAATATACTACTAGCAAACAGTGTTTAGAAGGTTTTTGGAAGGTTAGCTACGCTTGGCAGACACTGTACAGGGTAGCCTGCACCGTAGGTAGCTTTAAGATAGTTGGCAAATGCCAACCACTACTAAGCAAGCATTTTGAGGGGCATATCCATCCGATATGTAGAAAATTTTTCTATATCCTTAATTTTTAATCGTTCCAATCAAATCTTGTCCAGAATAGCTAACAGAATCACTAAAATATTCACCGTCATTGTAAAATACTTCACTATTATTACCGCGAACATATAATACAAAATTTTTGTCAAATTTAAAATTTTTAGTGTCAATTTTGAGAACTTTACCTGCGGGAAAACGAAGTTTTACGTAATTTCCACTCATAGAATTTATCTCAGCCCTAATTGTATCTGTAACAATACCATCTACGACTAATTCTGAATAACAGGGTTGTTCTATGCAATTTATTCTAGTACAAACTGCTTTGTCCTCAATATAAGCTAAAGACCCATAAAAACACGAGTTATAATCATTCTGTTCTTTAGGAAATACCCATTCGTATTCTTTGGAAGGCTCAAATGGTTTTATCTGCCCTTTTTCCGCATCCAACACAAACCAATCTAAATAATTAAATTTTCTAAATATTATGCTTTTATTTACCCAACGATTAACGCCGTCTACGGATTCAAAACGTTCTCTTACTTCATTGGGATTGAATTTTATCGATTTTTCTCCTACCTTCCAAAATCCGAATTTTTTGTTTTTTAAATCAAACACTAGTACAGAAGAATCTACAAGTGCTCCGCTAGATATCGTCAAGCGCGAATATTCTGAATATTCTGAATATCCTGAATATTCTGATGTCAAAGTATCTCCCAGCAAAGGTTTTTGTTTAACTCTGTAGTTAATCAAAAACAAGCCTGCTCGGAAACTTACTATATCTTCTTTATTAATTTCACTAATACATTCAATCTTGAATTTACGAGTTTTTACGGCAGCAATGGAGTCATTAACGATGGATATTAATTCGCCATTTTCCCATTCAGTCCAGTAAGGATAGGAACGAGAATCATCACACTTATTCAAATCCGGATCTGGTTTTAACATACTGCAACCGCATATACCAACGCATAAAGCTGCAACTAAGCCTTTAAGTACTATTATTTTCATTTCCCACTCCATTTTATCTTACAGTATATTGAAGGCTAGGCTTTTTATACAACTCGCACTCAGAAACGCTCGGCTCCCTCCCGAACAATATATTGCCCTCCTTGTCTTTAAGGACAATACCGCAAACTGTTTTGTCAAAAGCACTCCAGTCTGTCAAATGTAAGCCTATATTGCCCTCACTAATGGAATCGCCAGGATACAGTATGTGTTTGTTGAAGTGCATATCCAGCATCCAAACCTTGCCACTCACATTCTTTGCGGAAGACTGGGATTCAGGTGCGTACCAAACATCAGGGGAAGGAATGGCAAGGTTTTTGCCCTGTGGAACACGGAACCAAAGTTGTGCACGGTAATCAGAAATGGCCGCTCCGCCGATATTCTTTACCTCTATTCTGGGCTTAAAAGTGTTCGCTTCCCAAGGAGCATCGTCTTTCCAAGTCAATGTTACACTAGGTTTCTGAACTATATCATCGTTTTTTTCTTCTAGTTGCGGTTCATTGCCCCAAACTATTTTTCCATTTTTATCGTATATAACAATTTTGCTGTTAAATTTAGCAAACCCCACGCTATAATCGGCAGACCAATCATTAAAATGATCATACTCATGCCAATCTGAGTAATGAATCCTTATCTGCCAACCATCCGCAGATGGATAGAAAGACTTCGGAGGCACTTTTTGATTCCCTGCCTCAAGCACAAAACGCCATTGGTCTCCTCCAAGATATTCAACAGAAACGGGAATGTGCGGATAATCAACGACAACATTAGGTCTTCTAACTGGATCTGCGGTAAAGTAATAGGCTATTTTTGAAAACTTAAGCGTATCTTTAGTGGCATTGTAAACCAATAAACGTGGCCTAGATGTGTTGGCCTCGTGCTCTCCCCTTGCCTCACGATGTAGAACGGCAAGCGTGATCGGAGCAAGCGGGTGCCCCGGCGGAGGAACGGGGGGTTTTTGGGTTTCTGGGTTCACCGCTAAGGCTTTGCCTATTATGACTGGGGACATTTTTACATTGCTTTCCGCTATAACATTTACCGTCAAATTATTAGGAAGGTCAGGCATATAATAATCTTTCCTGAAAGCCTTGCCAGAATAATTCATAAAGGAGATGGAAAGAGAATCTCCTTTGCGAATCACAAAAGGCTGAGTTGCTATTTCAGGGCCTAGTACAAGCTCGGTTTGCTCTATAGGAGCATTCATCGCTTGCGTTGCCTTCGAAGTTGATAGTTGATTGCCGTAATTCAAAGTTATAGAAGAACCTACTCCAGGTTCGTATTTGGCTGCAAGCATGGTTTTGCCGTTTGCAGAAATAGACAGACCCTGAATACCTTCACCTTCATAAATTGGTACTAATTCAATATCTCCGACTGTTTCCAATGACCTCTCTTTAAAGTCTCCCCTAATAAGTTCTTCCGTAAGTTTCAAGATTGGGTTTCTGCCGCTTTGGCTTGCAAGGGTAAAAGCACTGTCGCAGGCAGGAGATAGTGCGCAAAGAAGATCCAAGCCCTGCTGCGCGGCTCCCTTATTGGTGAATACTTTGCCGTGGGGAACCGCCTCGTGAGGGGCAAGGGCATCGTGGATTGCATAAGAACGAGGCTCCAGAAAATAGCCTTCGTAATCTTTTGGCGAATTGCCGTCCTTGATAAATTTCTGGCTGCTTGCCTCTACAAGACCATCGCTGTTTTTGAGCCAGCTATCCTGCATATCTACAAGTATACTCCATAATTCATCATCAAAATCTGCTTTGGACACAGAAACAATGTCCTTTGAAAAACGATTTACATATTTATTCAGCCTGCCGATCACGCTGTTCATTATAAAGCAACCTTCCTTGCTCATCGGTGGTGCGCATAAGCGATTAGCATCTACGGCTATCGCATAAAAAGCCTCCTGCAAAATTTTGTGGGCCGAATCTGAGTACATAGGAAGCATAACTGCTTTGTTGCCGTTTGGGAGAATAGGGTACATATTTGAATTTAAACGATTCATAAAATCGCTGTTTTTCCATAAATGCTTGCCATCCTTACGGATAGAGGATACCTCATTTCGCTGCTCTTTCAGAAAATCCACTTTAATTACAGAAGAAAAGGTCTTGTCGCTCCAAAGTTGCTCCAGCAGAAGATCAATGTCGTAGGGACCTAGATAAGGTCCTCTCATCACTGCGCTCGCATCTGTGCCATAGAACATACTTGGGATTGCCCCTAAAATTCCCACAAAAATAGCAGTTGTATATTTCAAAATACCCGCCTCTTCATTAGCATTGACATTTTCATGAACTAAATTAAATCCATCGTAAAATCCTCCAGCAAAACCAGCGGCTCCGCTTGTTATAGTGCTTAGAGCGGCATCGTTAAAATCAACTCCCACAGTCAGTAACTTATGTTTTTTTCCGTTTTCAAAATTGTCTATGAATTGAGCCAGACCATTGTAATTTTTGAGCACTTCGTTACCAGCAGGTGCGACAAGCGCACTGCCAAAATGAGGTGTATTTACGGTTATTATACGGTTTATATGGTTGGCTGGGTTTTCATTTCCTTGCTCAGAACCCGCCAAGCCCCTTAGCATTTCCCTGATTACCAGACCGCCCTGACTATGCCCAACCAAATCTATTTTATATTTGTCACTCAACCGCCATTCTATTTCTTGTTTTCCATAGAAATTTTCCATAATGGCTTCTATTTTTTTATAAAGTGATTTAGACTGAGACGGGCTTTTATCCCAATGAGGTTGAGACGAGCTGCCATTTTCTGCTTGGAAGAAATATATGCCATTGCTGTTTATTGCATCTTCTGTGGTGTCATCTAAATTATTGCTGCGGGCAAGCATATCTGGAAGGCTACCGTTCTTATAGCCTCTAGCTTTGACTTGACCTGCTGTGTCATTTTTACTATTCAAAGGCATGACGCCCCATTCACCGTAGCGCTATTAAAACCATGTACAAACAAAACAGGGCGAGGCAATTTACCCGGAGTGCCTGTGAATATGTATTTAGGGATAGATACGGCTTGTTCTATCCATCTTTTCAGAATTGCTGGAATATTCAATTTTGCTGGTTTATCCCTCCATTCTTTGCTAGTTACAGGATCTTTGGTTATACTACCATCAGCTTTCAAATAATCAAGGGGAATTTTTATCCAACCATGAACTTCGTCTTCCATGTCCTTTTTTGTGGTGCCGAATATATCTGTAGATTCATTCTCTTCTCTTGTCCTACTTAGCAAATACTCAACCCCTCTGTATTGAAGATTATTTTTGCATTTTACCGTATAGTCAATCCTTACTGCACGGAATATGCAATTGTAGTGAAAAACTTTAGAAGGACTAAGAGAAAATATGGCGGAAAGGATGTTTCTTTCTATAAAACCCATCTCTACTTTTTCTGATAAACTGTCAATTTTAAAATCTTCTGGTTTTACGTCGTAACAGACTTCGAAAGGTGAAAAAATTACATTAGAATCCAAAAACATCTGTTTTTCATAAATGTTTGAAGGTTGGTTTTGATATGCCTTTCTTAATGCATTGCACGTTGTGGCTTGAGATATGCTACAAAAAAGAAAAAAAAACAAGATAAGAATTCTGTAACCTTTCATAAATTGTCTCCATTTTTGATATATGTTTAAATTTAACAAAAAAAATGAATTTTGTCAAGGCAACTCCCAAAATTTTTCTATATTCACCCATAATGGTAAACCCTACCTGGAGTTCAATATGATAAAATCATATTCTATTATTATAAGTGAGGTTGATGAAACAGAGCTTGCGTTGAAAGAGCTGCATTCTCAGCTGGAGAATCTGCAATTATTGAAAAATACTGTTGGCATAGTTACTGTGAACAAAGATTTTGTTGTTTCTGGAGTGTATTCCGCAATAGCCAAAGCCACCCCATTCCCGCTTGTGGGCATGACCTCTTATTCGCAAATTGTCAACGGGAAAATTGGAACGTTCATACTCTCCATTATGGTATTGACCTCTGACGACTGCGAATTCGCGTGCGGCATAAGCGAGGTGGTCCCAGATACAGGCGAGGTAAAGGAGCAAGTGCAAAAATGCTACAAAGACCTGCGCTCCAAGCTAAATGGCGATGTAAAACTCGTTTTTCTATACCCAAACTTTACGTATGGCCATTACCCCAACCAATACATAAAAGCCATAACCGAAATAGACAACAACATTCCCATTTTTGGTTCTCAGTCCAACGGAGAAATAATAGAAACAGCCGCATCTGCAAGAACCCTGCACTGCGAAAGCATTTCTAGCAATCAAGTAGCTATGCTCCTTGTTTCTGGCAATGTGGAACCTAAATTCTACTTGGGTTCCACCACAAAAGAATCAATAATGGCACCAGATATTGGGGTTGTAACTGCCGCCGAGGGAAATTGCCTGTTCGAAATCAACAATACCAAAGCCAAGCAATTCCTTGAAGAAGCAAACCTCAAGCCAGATTCCGCCAATCAAAGAGCCTCATATTTCAGCACTTTTATCGCAGACGAAAAAAATGAAAAAGGCGAAATTGTATCATCTGTGGTAAAATCGCTTGTTATGTCTAAAGACGATGCTTATATTTTCGCTTGCGGTGTTCAAGTTGGCTCCAGTTTGTCTGCTATATCTTTTACAAGAGAAGTTGTTATGGAAACAGCAAAAGATGTTATGGAACAAATAAAGGCAAATCACAAAGAGGGAACGCTTATCATATATTCGTGCCTTGGCAGGCGTGCCGCTCTGTTAAACGAACCTAATAAAGAATTTGAGCTGATGAATAAAATTCTGGGAAATAATTTTAACTATATAGCAACTTGCTCTGGCGGCGAAATATGCCCAACATCGAGAGCAAAAACAGAAGTGGTAAATAATGAGCATAATGAAACCCTTATTGCGTGCATTCTTTAACCAGCAGAAGAACAGAATTTATGTATAGCCAAGAAGAATACAATGCGCTGTTAAATGAACTGGGAAAGGAGCGCAATGAAAGAAAGAAGCTCGCTCGAGAAATAAGAGAGCGCGACAATATCATTGTTTCTTTTGAAGCACAGGAAAATCTTTACAAAGCATTAAAAACACAAAAAGACATTAAAGATAATTACCTCGATATGTTGCTCGGCAACACGCCGTGCGCTGCAATAATGATGGATGTAAACCGAACTTTTATCTTTGGCTCAAGAAACGGCTTAAACGCAATGGGCTTGAATGCAAGCGCTCTGAACAAAAGTGATTTCTTTAAACATTTTTCCCAAGTTGTATCTAAAGAAATAATAGAGAAGATGAGCACAAGTTTTCAAAGCGCTTTGGAAAAACAAGAAATTTTGGAATACCACGAAGACATAGAATTCAAAAACGGAAATAAAAGCTATTTTAAGGTTGCTTTTATTCCAGTTAAAGATAAAAAAAATGCAGTTATCGGCGTGCTGCTTCAACTTTGCGATGTAACCAGTATGCAAAAAATGGTTGAAGATTTTAAAAAAGCAAGTGATGCAAAATCAAATTTTTTAGCAAGAATAAGCCACGAAGTTCGCACTCCTATGAATGCAATTATGGGACTGGTTGAACTGAGCGCTAGAGAAAACTTTACGGAGCAAATGCCCAGGTATATGTTATCCATAAAAAAAGCCTGTGATAATTTGCTTTCTATAGTCAACGATATTTTAGATTTTTCAAAAATAGAATCTGGCAGGTTAGAAATAGTGTCTGTAAAATACGATGTTGCTTCTTTAATTCACGATATTATAAACATAATACAAATTAAAACAGTAGAAAGCAAGGTTCATTTTGTTGTGGACATAGATAGCAATATCCCTAGCAAACTGATAGGAGACGAGGCGCGAATAAGGCAAATATTGTTAAACACATTGAGCAATGCTTTTAAACATACAAGCGAAGGCATTATTTCCTTAACTATGCGCGGAGAGATGCAAAATGGCAACACCCTTTTAAACATAGAAGTAACAGATACCGGAGTGGGCATTAAACAAGAAGATATGGATAAGATTTTTGAAAAAGGTCTTGGACTTGCAATAACAAAAAGCCTTTGCGGCGCAATGGGAGGCAGCATTTCGGTTAAAAGCACTTATGGCAAAGGTTCTACTTTCACAATCAAAATTCCGCAAATTATAGCTGAGCAATGCGAAAAAATTGCCTCTGTACAAGAACCAGCTAAAAAGAAAATTTTATTGTACGAAACAAACAATATATATGCAAATTCTATTCTCAAAATTCTTGGTAATTTAAACGTTGAATGTACTCGCGTTGAAAATTACAATATATTCTGTACCGAATTGAAAAAATCTTATCCATTTGTATTTGTTTCAGCAGATATATTTGCTCAGGCAAAAAAAACTGCTTGGGCACTTGGCGTTGACCCCAATTTTGTTATAATTAAAAAATTCAATGACATTGCGTACGAAAAATATGCAAAGACCATCATTTTGCCCATTCATGCAATTTCCATTGCAAATATTTTGAATGAAGCAAACGAGGGCAAAAATTTAGAAGAAAGCATTGACGAAAGCAGAACATTCGTAACCACTGGTGTAAGAGTGTTGATAGTTGATGATATATCCGTAAATCTTATGGTTGCAGAAGGTTTGATGGCTGCCTATATGATGCAAATAGATACCTGCACAAATGGCAAAGCCGCCATTGAAAGAATTAAAAATACAAATTACGATATTGTTTTTATGGATCATATGATGCCAGAGCTAGACGGGATTGAAACAACGAAAATAATCAGAAAAATACCAGGTGAATATTTTGCAAACTTGCCCATAATAGCACTTACCGCCAATGCAGTATCTGATATGCGCAACCTATTTTTGGAAAGCGGAATGAATGATATGTTGACCAAGCCCATAGAATTGCCAAAATTAAATGAAATTTTGGATAAATGGATTCCCAGCAGCAAAAAAAGCAAATACGCAATTTTTAGGCCCCTTTCAGACTTGCCCCAAGACTTAGATTCCGCAGCGGATGTATGAAAACAATCAGAGCAAATATTTTAGGTTTTCTTTTTTACTTATCTGTGGGCATTGGATTGGTGACAGTTATACCGCCTTGGTTTTTATATTGCGCCGTAACTGGAAAATGGAATAAATTTGTGCTTGTTACAAAACCATTTTTTGCAGTTGTGTTTTTTATATTTGGCGTGAAGGTGAAAATGGAAGGAACTTTGCCCGAAAAAGGCAACACTTGTTTTATTTTAAGCAATCATCAGAGTTTTATAGATGTCCCAGTTATACTGTACAAAACCTTTCCCTGTGCATTTCTTGCAAAAAAAAGCCTATTTAAAATTCCCTATTTTGGGCAGCTTTTAACCCATACCAATAGCATTCCCGTTGAACGCGGAAACCCGCAGGCAAATGCGGAACTGCCAAGCAAAATTAAAGACAGGCTTTCGAGAAATTTCCCAATAATGGTTTTCCCAGAGGGAACCCGCTCAAAAAACGGAGAGCTTTTGCCATTCAAAAGCGGAATTTTTCGCATAATAAAAGAAACTGGGGCACCAGTGCTTCCAATCACGCTCATAGGCACCCATAAAGTTCTGCCCAAAAGCGGCATTGCCTTTTACCCGGGCGAAATCAAAATTATTCCACATAAAATCATATCCGCAGAAGAAATAGAAAAACTGAGCTGCGAAATGCTAAAAAACGCAGTTAGAGAAGAAATCTCCAAAATACAGTAGGGGAAAGTAGGGGAAAGTAAAAAAACCTTGACAAAATACCATTATTTTGCTATATTTGTCCCTAAATTACAACAAACAAGGAGTTCTATGAAAAAAATAATCCTAACGGCAGCAATTGCCGCAGCTTTAACCCTCTCCTGCGCACCTGCCGAAGATGAGGGAGAAATCGACGACGGTGGCAACAACAAAGGTGGCAACAATTCCAGCGGCGGTGGAGGTAACGGCAGCGGCACAACCTATAAATTGATTGAAAGCAATATAGACGGAGATGGGGATGCGTATTTCATATATGAAATACCGGATGGGGATGAATTCTGCGAAGAAGGAGTATATAGCACCCAAACTTCGCCCTATTTACAATTTTATTCAATAGACAATAAAAAAATGACTTGGGGTTTGAGTTCTGACTATTCAATTCAATTCAACGGCACATCAAATGAGCTTATAGGCACTTGGACAAGGACAAAATCAAAATCAGATTGCGAACTAGTAGAAGATGGTGATTATGCATTTAAGTATTGCAGACCCAACTATGATGTCACAAAAGCGGTAATCACAGAGACAACCACAGACACAACTATTGCAATTACCCGTCAGGAATGTCCTACAGACTATTTAATAGATGGGAGTTCTCCTGTAGAAGGTTGGAAACTCAAAGTCAAAGACTGCAATACTGTGGAATATACCAAAGGTTCAGATAAGATAACGGTAACTCGGTCCAATGATGGTGGTGAAAAAACTACCTACAAGGGCAAATCCTGCGAATTGGTGGTAAGCAAAGCCAAAAAAACAGCCGCTTGCAAAAAAGCGTGGGAAGAAGAAGGAGATGAGGCTTATATGTGGATTCTGTATAGGGATTATGAGAAATGTCTAAAAGATAATTTGCCCGAAGAATTCTTTGATGATGATGGTGGCTATGGCTATTGCGAGGATTCAGATGGCATATTCGACTTCTGCGACTGTTATGACGAATGCTGGTGCGGTGATTACGTGGACGGGGACGCGGAATGGATCAACTGGTGCGAGGAGGGTTTCGCTGCAAAAACTGCCAAACCAACTTTCTCTGCCATCAAAGTTAAGCCAGCTAAGATTTTTAAAGCAAAAACATCTAAACTCAAGCCATTATTGAAGAAGAGAAAGTAAGCGAAAAAATTACTATATTACTCCTAAATATTAATTTATTTAGGAGGTTTTATGAACAAGCTCAAAATAATCCTAACGGCAAGCATTGCCGTATTTTTAATTTTGTCTTGTTCAAACACAAACGGAAACGGAGACGATTCCAGCAGTAGCAATGGTGGCGGAAATAGTTCTAGCAGTATTAACAATAGCGGAAACAATTCCAGCAGCAGCAATGGCGGTGGAAATAGTTCTAGCAGCATTAACAATAGCGGAAACAATTCCAGCAGCAGCAATAGCGGTGGAAATAGCTCTAGCAGTATTAGCAATAGCGGAGACGGTTCTGGTAGTTTCATAATTACCAGAATTTATGATTTATTGAACAAAACCGATAAGAAATTTACGTATCTTATAAAAAGTGTAGAAGAATACTGCGCAGATGGCGGAGTATTCAAAAGCGAAGAAGATAATTGGGATCATATCATAAATTATTCAATAAACAATAAAACTATGACTTGGAAAAGCGAATATTCACATTCAGATCAAGATACGATTAATTTCAAAGGCACATCAAACGAACTTATAGGTACTTGGACAAGGACAAAAAATAAAGCCATTTCTTGCAAGATAAACGATGACGATGACTGGTGGGATTGTAAACATGACTGGGATGTTACAAAAGTAGTTTTTACGGAAGCAAATGTTGAAATTACCTACGATATTTGTTACACAGATGAAGAGATAATTGATGGAAAAGACGAAGGATATGGTTGGAAATGGAGAATTATTGATTGCAATAATGCAGAAGTTTACAAAGGAACAGAAAAAATAGCAATGAAAGTAACAATAAATGACTTGACCTATAGCTATAATGGCAACTCCTGCACTACTACATTTGAACCATCTGAATCTGAAAAGGAAGCCGCTTGCAGAGAAGCTTGGAATGAACACCAGAACGAGGAGTACTGGAGCGATTATTATTATGATATTCTAGATAAAGATTTTTATGATTGTATGAAACGCTTAGTACCACCAGAATTAGCAGGCGAGCCAGCTGCAAAGGTTAAAGCTAAATTTAAGCCGTTATTGAAGAAGAAAAAGTAAGCGAATAAATTGCAAATTCCCCACTGGGGCGGGGCGGCAAGCCAAATTTACATAAAGTTTTTCAGGCTTGACGTAGTGGGACTGCTTTAGATGCTCATCCCACCCCGCTAATTTTATAGCAAATAGCCCCTCCCAAGAGGGGAATTATTTAGTTAATCCGAATTTATTATATTACTCCTAGATATTAAATTTAAATTAGGAGGCTATTATGCTCAAAATCATCCTAACGGCATCAATTGCCGCAGTTCTAACCCTAACCCTCTCCTGCTCAAACGGAGGCGATGAAGAATCCTCTGGCAACAGCGGTCCAAACACCAAAGTTTATACTTTGAAAAACAAAACTGCTACTCAATTCACGTATGTGGAAGTGTATACGGATTACGAGTGCAGAGAAGGCGGAGTATTGAAAATCGAAGAAGATACTGATGAAGAAACCATAAATTATTCAATAAAAAATAACATTATGACCTGGCAAAACAGATGGTCACATTCAGATGACGATACGCTACATTTAAAAGGCACTTCAAACGAACTTACAGGCACTTGGACAAGAACAAAAAACAAAGCCGCTTCTTGCAAACAACAAACCGAACAATATTGTATTAATCATGAATATGACCCAGAATTAGATGATTATGTTTGCGTTTCCTATGAGGAAGAAACCTACTATAGTTGCAAAGAAGATTATGATATTACAGAAGCGGTTTTTACAGACAAAACGGTTAAAATTACCCGCGATGTATGTGGAACGGATTATATGCAAGATGGGGAAGATTGGAGAGGTGGAAGTGCTGGCTGGAAAATGAGACCTATTAATTGCGACACATACGAAATATATAAAGGATCTGAGAAAGTAACGGTGAAAGAGAATAGGAATAACATAGAAGTAAGCTACAATGGCAAATCCTGCAAAATGTCCGAGTATTCCAAATCCCAAAGAGAAGCTGCTTGTAAAGAGGCTTGGAAAAAACATCAGGGAGAAGATGATTGGGATGATTATTACTACGACATTCTTCGCGAAACTCGCAAAAGTTTTTATGATTGTTTAAAAAATTCAATGCCAAAAGGCTTTTATGATGATGATGACGATGATGAAGACAATGGTTCTGGAGAAGTTGCTGCCAAGCCAGCATCAGCTAAGATTTTTAAAGCAAAAACATCTAAACTCACGCAGTTATTGAAGAAGAGAAAGTAAGGTTGCGAGTTCCTTTTGGAACAACTGCGGCAAAAGTCCACTTGGAGCTGGTTAAGAATTTTTTTATGAAAGATTCAATGTAATCAGCTTCCATGTTGTTTATCTGAGCTTCCGTTTTGCTTATGTCTATTGGGTGCCCATACCTAATCACTTGGCGAGCAAGGCGGTTTTGGCGACTGCTAAGAGAATCCCTAGAAAGTTTGTAAGAGCCTATTATCCCCTGCTTTGCTTTTTCCAATTCCTGCTTTAAAAAACCATTCCTCAAAAAACTTTTCATCTCTTTGCGAATATAATCTGCAACCCTTTCCATATTTTTCTGTTCTGTGGCAAAGAAAATTTGAAAAAATGCTAAGTTTTTTTTGCTCGTTGTTTTTTGTATAAAATTCCCAAAAGAGGAATTTATGGAATAGGCAAGACCGTATTTTTCTCTGATGTTTTGAAAGAGCCTGCTGGAAAATCCATCGCCTAAAATATGACTGAATATCTGCAATGCCCTGAGTTCCTTTGCTTCTAAACCCTCGCAAGATGTTCCCCACAAAACCGTTGCCTGCTGAACTTCTTTTTGCCGCATTTCCACTCCGGAATTTGCAGAATATGCAATGCTCGGTTGATTGCCAGTGCCGCTTTTTTTGCGAAAAAGTTTTTTGCAGATTTTAACCAATTCATTGTGCTCTACCGCTCCGGCTATGCTAACCAAAATAGGCAGCTCTTCCAAAATAGATTTTTGCCGCTTGCGAATTTCATCAATACTCAAATTTTTAACAGATTTCAAAGAGCCTGTTATTGGGAGCGCAAGACCGCAGCCCTTAAAATGCGCTTTGTGAAAAAAATCATCGGAGAGTTCTTCTGGATTATCTTCTATCGCTGCAATCTCTTTTAAAATAACATCTCTCTCTTTTGCAAAATCGCTAGATGTTAATTTTGGTTCCATAACCAAATCTGCCAAAACACGCACCGCTGTTTGTAAATGTTCTTTTGCAATGTGAATGTAAAAACAGGTTGCATCTCTTGAAGTATAAGCGTTCAAGTTTCCGCCCAAATCTTCTATCTCTTTTGCAATTTGAAATGCAGAGCTGTTTTTTGTTCCCTTAAAAACCAAGTGTTCGTAAAAATGGCTAAGTCCGCTATTCTTTGAATTCTCTGAAGCAGAGCCTATTGGCAACCACAAACCCGCATATACAGAAGAAGCACCCGGTAATAAATCGGTTGCTATGCTAACTCCGTTTTGTAAAACGCTCACTTGCTTGTTTGCTGCAAATTTATTATTCATACAGATTTTTCTTTATTCTCTTCACTTCCAAATTGAATGGCATTTCATTTTTCATTTTCTTTTCCACCAGCTTGCAAGCATAAAGAGCGGTGGAATGGTCGCGGTTAAAATACTTTCCTATATGTTCATAACTTTTATTCAATTCGCTACGCATAAAGTACATTGCAACTTGGCGAGTTAAAACAGATTCCTTGCTCCCGCGTCCTTTTTGTTTTAGAACTTCAAGCGAAATACCATAATGCACAGCCACCTTTTTTATTATTGCTTCCATAGAAAGGCTCCTGTGTGTATTTGAAAAATGCTCTTCCAAAACCTCAGAAGCCATTTCTAAATCTGCGTTTTTGTTTATTTGCTTAACCTTGAAGCCTATGGTATTTCTTATCCCTTCCAAATCGTGCACTGTGGAGCCACCTGTTTTTTCCGCCAAAAATTGCAAAACCCCTTCGCTCACTTTTAACCCAATCATATCAAATTTCTTTTGCAAAATCGCGAGCCTATCTGCAAGAGTTGGTGCAGAAATTTGAATGGACAAGCCACCAGTTAGTCGCGACCTAAGCGATTCGTCTAAGCTCTCTATGCTGGATATGGGAACTTGGGAAGCCACTATTATAGGTTTGCTGGCAAGCAGCAAAATATTGAAAATCTGGAGCAATTCGTGCTGCGACTCAAATTTTCTCTCAATATTCTGCAAATCATCTATTATCAGCACATCGGCATTGCGGAACCTCGTAGCCATTTCTTCCATAAGCGAAGGATTTTCTTTTATTTGTTGTGCATTTTTTGCATATTCCTCGTAAAATTCCAAAGCGGTTGCGCAAATTATCTTTAAATCGCCTTTTTTTGAATGCAGGGCATTTGCCGTTGAATGCAGCAGGTGGGTTTTCCCGAGCCCTGTTCCGCCTATCAAAACCAAAGGATTTCCGTGAGATTCACCGTTTTCGGCCACAGCATTGCAAGCAGCGAAAGCTAGCCTTGAAGACTCTCCGGCTGCAAAGGTATCAAATCTGTATTGCTGGGCAATTTCCATAGCGGGCTTAGTAATATAGTAAACGGGGGGAACGCCACAGAGAAATTCAGAGTTAATAAGTGGCTACTATAGTAAATCCCCACTTGAATGGTAATTTTTTCTACATTTCCTCTAGAGGTTTTTATGGCTGCTAATACAAACTGCAAAGACAAAATGAAACTCAAGTGGTTAAACAAGGACGCTTCTTTTGACCGCCTTGTTTTAGCAGGCGATATTGGCGGAACCAATACAAATTTGGCTCTGGTAGGCATAAAGGGCGAAAAACTCACCATTGTGGTAGAGGCCGTTTTTCCGTCTGGCGAAATTGATGGGCTTGCCGAACCCATAAAAGAGCTTTTTAGCGCGGCAAAGCAAGAGAAAGCAAATTTGGTAGCAAGCAAAGGTTGTGTGTGCGCAGCCGGACCTGTTGCGCAAAATGTTTGCAAAATGACAAATTTGAGCTGGAACATAGACGGCAACGAACTTTCAAAGGAACTAGGCATAGACATAAGCGTAATCAACGACTTTTTAGGCATAAGCTACGGCATACCAACTTTGGATGTGAATAATCCAGAGCAGATTTTTGCCTTTAAGCACACAGACGGCTCAATTCCCGAACCTCGCAAGGCAACCAAAGCAGTTATTGGTCCGGGAACCGGTTTGGGCGCAGGATATTTAGCTTGGAACGGCACAAACTACATTCCAAATTCCTCCGAAGGCGGGCATTTAACTTTTGCTCCCTTTGACGAAGAGAGCCAGTCTTTTAGAGACTATATGAAAAAACTGCTCGGCGAAGTTCCAGATGTTGAAGTGCTGGTATCAGGTACAGGAATTCAAAATCTTTATGAATGGCATAGAGATACAAAAGGTTTGCCAAATAGCGATGCGTGGACAGAAATTGAAAATGCAAAGCCAACCGACAGGCCTCGGCTAATTTCCAAACTTTCGGATTCAGACCCAGTTGCTGCTTCTATGCTTCGCTTATTCGTTAAAATGTTGGCTCGCTATGCCGGCGATATTTCCACACTCCTTTTGCCATTTGGAGGTTTGTATTTGGCAGGTGGGGTTGCGCAAAAAGAACTTCGCTGGCTTATTGGCGATAACCTGTTTATGAAATATTACGAAATGGCTTACAACAAAAACATAAAACCGCTTTTGATGCAAACACCTGTTTATCTGATAAAAGATTATTCCATTAGCTTGTATGGCGCGGCTAACGCGTGCGTTTAAAGCCTTGTTTTCATTGCGCCGCCGCTTTTTGTATTCCGCTGTGGCATAAAGGGGCTACTTGTTGCTTGACCGCTTTTTTCGTTTGCAACTTGCACACCAATAACAATGGAAGTAGCAGCATCCACGCCATCTAGCACTTGAATTTTTGCCCCGTCAGAAAGCCCAAGATTAACCCGCTGAACGCTCAAAGAACCGTTTGTTCCAAGCACCCACACTCTGTTTTTGTTTTGATTTTCTCGCTTGCCTCCACCTTCGCGACCACCGCCACGACCACCACCTTCACGGCCTTCACGACCACCACCACTGAAATGCCCTTCGCCACCGCTTGATGGCGGCACATAACCAGGTGTATTTTCGTCTGGCTTGAATTGCAGAGCGCGAAGCGGAATGGTTAAAACCTGCAAAGCCTCTTCAACTATTATATTGCAGTTTGCAGTCATGCCGGGCAAAAGTTTTTGCTCTGGGTTATTTGCCTTTATCACAACGGTATAGGTCACAACATTTGAAGAGATATTTGGAGAAAGCCTAACCTCTTGTACCTCGCCTGTGAATTTATCATTTGGAAAGGCGTCAACGGAAAATTCAACTTTCTGCCCAGTTTTCACCATTCCAATATCCGCCTCGTCAACATCGGCTTTAACCTCCATTTGGTTTAAGTCTCTAGCGAGCGTGAACAAGGTTGGTGCAGAAAGCGAGGCTGCCACGGTTTGTCCGGCTTCCACTGCCCTGCTCAAAACTATGCCGTCTATGGGGCTTTTTATTGTGCAGTTGTCCAAATCCAGCTCTGCCTGCTCCAAATTGCTTTTGGAATTTATCAAGCTATTCTGCGCATTTATGTATTTGTATTCCGCTGTTTCCAATTCTATTTTGGCTACGGAGCCTTTTTCAAAAAGTTCCAGTGTTCTTTCGTAATTGCGTTTTTGATATTGCCTTTCGTTTTCCGCAGACCTATAAGCGGCTCTTGTTTGCTGAACTCTTGCCTTTGCCTTTAGCGGGTCTATTTGCAAAAGCACCTGCCCCTTTTCAACCTGCTGATTGAAGTCCGTATAAATTTTGCTAACCGTGCCAGAAACTTCTGTGCCAACATCCACCTGGTCTATGGGTTGCAAACGGCCTGTTGCCGTTATGGTTTGAACAATATTGCCGATAGTTGGGTAAACCGTTTCTAAAGTAGCATTCTTTTTTGAATTTTTCTGCTTGTAAAAGTAAAAAGCTCCTCCCGCTATGCTAATAATTACCAAAACAATTAAAATCTTCCAAGAACGCTTCATTATTCAAATGTAGAAAAGTTAATTAGCAAGGGGGGATTTACTATAGTAGCCACTAATTAATTCTGAATTTCGTTGTGGCGTTCCCCCCGTTAGCTCTCCGAGCGGAAAAAACGGGGGGACAGATGGTGATTTTTGTTAAAAAATCTCCATGCAAGGGGGGATTTACTATATTAAAACTATGTCTATTCTGCACAAGGCTATAGAAGACAACACTAAGGAGGTTCGCAAGGTAACTTTGCTGGGTATGGGCATCAATATATTTCTCACCATATCCAAGTTTCTCGCTGGCATTTTTGGGAATTCCCGTGCCTTGGTCGCAGATGCCATTCACAGTTTATCGGATTTAAGCACAGATATTGCCATTTTGATAGGTTCGCGCTATTGGAACCAGCCGCCAGATGTGGAACACCCCTACGGGCATCGCCGCATAGAAACGCTTATATCTGTGGCTATAGGGCTGGTGCTCGCTTCTGTGGGTGTTGTTTTGGCTTTGGAGGCTATAAAATCTTTGAGCGAGCATAAATCCAGTTCGCCAACGCTTGTTGCCGCTGTAATGGCATTTGTTTCAATAATTGTAAAAGAGTGGCTATATCACTACACGCTTAAAATTGGCAAACGCATTAAAAGTTCTGCCACAGTTGCAAATGCGTGGCATCACCGTTCAGATGCCATTAGCTCAATTCCCGTGCTTGTGGCAATTTTGGCTTCTTATGTTTTTCCAGATTGGTTCTTTTTAGATGCCGTTGGTGCCATACTGGTATCTATATTTATTTTGCAGGCCGCTTTTCACATTGCCTGGCCCGGAATTTCAGAGATTATAGACAGGGGTGCATCAAAAGAGATAAAAGGGAAACTTATGAAAATAGCCCTGGCAACCCCCGAAGTTAAAAGCGTTCACAATTTGCGCACCCGCTATTCCGGCGGTTCATTATATATAGATATGCACATAGTTTTAACACCGAGCATAACCCTATACCAAGCGCACCTAATTGGCAACCGAGTTAGGGATTCCTTTTTAGCTTCTCATTTAGATATTATGGAAGTTCTAATACACTTAGACCCTCACGACGACCACGAAGAAGACGAGAGAATAACGGAGAAGTTAATAAACTCTTAACATCTCAACGACGAAGTTCTTCTTCGGTAGCAAAACGCCAACCTTCTTTTTCCAGTAGCGGACGTTCTTCAACGTTATGCCTATGCCAACCAGATATGCCACCATATTTTTCCAAAAGCTCAGCTCTAATACGATGAACTTCTGCCACTATGTCTTCTTCACGGTCATACAACATTTGATTCCTCCCTTTCTAATTGAATAAGATGCTCTGGAGTGACCAATTTTGGTATCCAAAGCCCTTTTTTACCATTATATTCGTATATTTTGGCGTAAGCTTCAACTCCTAAATGTGAACAATTCCAACTCATTAAATAATCTATTTTTGCCTCTACGCACACAGCTAAATGAAAACAATCTGTTTTTGCTCTTTCTGAAATTTTTAAAAATTTAAAATATTCATTTGCTAAATTTTCAGTTGAATCTGTTTCTGGAATTAAGGCAATGTTTTTTATAAATTCCAATCTCCGGTTCGCTGCATCTAAATCCCCTTGCTTGCATTCTGCTAAAACGAATTGACTTATATAAAGTCTATATTTGTTTCTCTCGTATTCCCAAAACAATTTAGTGATATTTTGCCTAGTAGCAGATATTATATCCATACTCGGTTTTGCCGTAGCATAACTTGGTATAGTAGTCTCAATATAGATACTCTTTTGAAGTTCACTCATACACTTAAATATACAAAAACAAAAACCCCCCACCGCAAAGGAGGGAGGTTATTTTATTATAAACTACTTCTTTATTCCCAAGCGACTCTGCTAATAGAAAGCTTAGCAGAAGAAGTGGAAACATCATTAACAATGATTAGAGCAAGATCGCCGTCAGTCGTTTCCATAAGGAATTTCCCACCCTTTTTAGCTATCACTTGCAAAACTCTTTTATCGATAAGAGTATTTATATTTGCTTCAATATAGTCCCAAATTTCATCAGGAGTTGAAGTTGCTTTAATAGCACTCACGTTTGATACATCAAGAAGAGTAGCTTCGAAGTTTTCATCGTAACCAGCCATTCTAGCTCCACAAAGAGAATTGTTAACCTCAACGCAACCTTCTTGTGTTAGGAAGTAAGTACCATCAAATACAAGGTCTATCTTATTTTTGTTAGCTGCAGCTTGGCCTGCCATATAAACCGTAAACGGATTTGTATCTACATCTAGGAAGGAACCCAATGTGGCATTTGAAGCACCACCAAGCTCTACAGTGCCTGTTATATCCCAGCTCGTGCTAGGCTGAGGCTGCTCCTCAGAGGAACTGCTCCTGCCATTATCCACCGAACTGCTACTGCCATTGCCTGCTGAACAATTTTGCGCTATTATTGCCTGACCTGCACTAACTAATTCCATACATGCGGAAAGCGACATTTGTGAACAAGCCCCTGAGGTTAATTGGCAATAAACCTTCTGAGATGAATCGCTTGAAGGCTCCAAGGACGAATCATCGTTTGAACAAGCGAAAAAGGCAAATGAAACGGCAAAAATTGCCACTAATGAAAGAAAACGGTTAGTTTTCATAATGAACTCCTAAATTTGGAAAAATATACTGCTGTGAATATAGCAATTTTAAAAACAAAAAACCCCCTCCCTTACGGGCGGGGGCACATGCTGTTAAGCGGTTATGTTATTATTATTATGGTAGAGGAGTTCTGCCAATAGAAAGAGTAACAGAAGCTGTGGAAAGATCATCGCCAACAACGACTAAAGCAAGATTGTCACCAGTTGTAAGCACAAGGTATGTTCCACCCTTTTTAGCCGACACTTTTGAAACTATCAAGTTCATTAACATGTCGTCTGGTACACCATCCGCATCTAGATGTGAATCAACCCAATCCTGAATATCAGAAGGAACTGATGCTGCTTTAATAGCACTCACACTTGATACATCAACAAGAGCAGCATCGTTCTCATCCAAATCGCAGAAAGTGCCACTGCTACAACCTTCTGGTGTTAAGAGATTATTACCATCAAATATGAGGTCTATTTTAGAATTGTTGGCTGCAGATTGGCCTTTCTTATAAACCGTAAACGGATTACCTACATCTATATCAAGGAAAGAACCTAAATCAGCATTTGAAGCACCACCAAGTTCTACAGTGCCTGATTTATCCCATTTATCGCTAAGTACGACACCGCCACCTTCAGTACCTTCCTCATCGGTACAAGAAATTGCTGAGAAAGCCATGAAACCTGCTGCTGCCAAAACGGCAAATTTTTTCATTGTGAACATAAAAAACTCCTATTTTGAAAATTTTCAAGTACAAATATAGCAAATTCTAAAGGTTTTGTAAAGGTATAAAATGCGTTTTTTTTGCATTTTTGGTATTTTTAATGTTTTTTAACAAAAAAAACCTACACGAAAAACGCGCAGGTTTTAGTAAAAATAAAATTATTGCTTATTTTTTCAATTTTCCTAGTTTGCCGGCTGCCTTTTCCTTTGTAGCTTCAGAAGCCTGAACAGGGGCCTCTGCTGCTGCTGGTGCTTTTGGAGCGGCTTTGGCACCTTTTTTGCCTGCTTTTGCAATGGAATCAGCGGCGGCTATGGAGTCAGCGACTCTTTTTGCCTCTTCTGCTGCGGCGGCGATTGAGTCTTGGACAGCTTTTTCGGCTGCGGCTTTTTCAGCTTCGGCTTTTTCGGCTTCGGCTTTCTGGGCTGCGGCTTCGGCTTCGGCTTTTTTGGCTGCGGCTTCGGCTTCGGCTTTCTTTTTGTCTTCTCCACATGCTGTGAAGGCTAGGGCTATTGAAGCAACTACTGCTATTTTAGCAATCTTATTCATTGAGGATCCTCTCTGGGTTAAAGCTTTGACCAAAAATATAGAAAAAAATTATCAGGTTGTCAAGGGATTTTCTACATTTTCCTTATGTCTTTATATAAAAAATTCTTGTTTTTCATATTATTATCCGTTTCTTTTGCGGTGGCGGCAGATGGAATGCGCATTGCGCACGTGGACTCAAAACTCATATTTGAGGGCTATAAGGGCACAAAAAAGGCACAAGAAGAGTATGATAGGCAGGTGGCAAAGTGGGAACAGCAGGCTAATTTGCTCCAAAAAGAGCTAGGTTTTGTGAAAGAAAGGCTAGAAAAGCAGAGTTTAATGATTTCTGATGAGCATAAAAGGGAATTGGAGGCAGAATATGCCCGAAAAGACACCGAACTTAAAAAATTCATTGAAAAAATCTATGGCAGGAATGGCGAACTTTTAGTCGAAAACGAAAAGGTAAGTGCCCCTATAATAGCATTGATAAAAAAAGCCATAACAGAGATAGCCTTGAGTGAAGGCTATGATTACGTTTTAGACAGAGCCACCGGTGCGGTGCTTTTTTGGAAAAACGAGAACGATTTAACCCAAAAAGTACTGGATTATTTAAATGCCAGATAACCACAGCCACGGTCATAGCCATCACGACCACTCGCATTTTGACGTTCAAAATGTGCGAAAAGCCTTTATATGGGGCATTGCGTTAAATATAACTTTTACTGTTGTAGAAGCTATAGTTGGTTATTTGGGCGGTTCTCTAGCGGTTATGGCAGATGCTGGTCACAACCTGGCAGATACCGCAAGCCTTGTTATTGCGCTTTTGGCATTTCGCCTTGCCCTAGCAAAACCCACCCCAAAATACACCTACGGCTACAAAAAAGCTACTATTTTAGCCGCACTTGCAAACGCCATTATTCTCCTGCTGGCAATAATTGCCATAGTTTACGAGGCTATAGAGCGAATTTCCTCGCCTGTGGAAATAAATGGAAAGGTTGTTATGATAACAGCGGGCATAGGCATTTTTATAAACGGTTTTACCGCTATGCTGTTTTTCAAGAGCAAGGAAAATGATTTGAATGTAAAGGGTGCATATTTACACCTAATGGCAGATGCTCTTGTGTCTGTTGGCGTGGTGATTTCTGGTGCTATAATAATGTTCTCGGGCTTTTACTGGATAGACAGCGTGGTTAGCATTGTAGTTGCGATTGTGATTTTCATAAGTACTTGGGTGCTATTGAAGCAAACTCTGAGAATTAGCATGGACGGAGTGCCGCACAATATAGACTTCACAGAGGTTGCCGAAGAAATAGCAAAGGTAGAGGGCGTTAAAAGCGTTCACCATTTGCATATATGGGCTCTTTCCACAACCCAAACCGCATTAACCGCTCACATAGTTCTAAAAAGTGGAATATCGCTAAGCGGCATTCCAAAAATCAAAGACGAAATTCGCCACGAAGCCTCACACTTTGGCATAAATCACTGCACGCTAGAAACCGAGTGCGAAGGCGATAAATGCGAGCATAAAGAGGATTAGAAAATCAATAAGCTAGATTCCCCATAGCTTCTAAGCTTTTTTGCCTCGCCTGCCCAAGCGGGCATAGCTCTAGAAGGAACTTCAAAAACAGCAAAGCCGTTTTCGCTCAGTTTTGGCAAAAAGATTCTGAGGTCTGGATATTCTTTGTTGAATGGTGGGTCTGCGAAAATCAAATCGTATTTTTCTGGAGACTCGGAATTTTGCGCTGCAAAGCGCAGAACATCGTTTCTGTGGCAAATAACTTTTTCTGCTATTTTCCATTTATCTGCGGTTTCTTTTATCACTCGCAAAAGGTTGCTTGAAATTTCCACCATCGCTACCGAGCTTGCACCTCTTGATATAGCTTCAAAACCCACAGAGCCTGTGCCGGCGTATAAATCCAAAACCTTAAAGCCTTGAACGCAGCCAATAATGTTGAAAAGGGCTTCTCTGGTTTTTGAAGAAGTGGGACGAACGTTTTTGTCTTTCACGGAGGGCAAAGCACGCCCTCGCAAATCGCCTGCTGTTATTCGCATTTTAACGGAGAACGAGGGACTCGAACCCCCAAGCCTTACGGCGGCGGTTTTCAAGACCGCTGACTTACCATTAGCCTAGTTCTCCAGATTACGGGGTTAATGTAGAAAATTTTTCCGCGCTTTCCACTGTTTGCATAATCAGCGTTGAGATAGTCATTGGACCAACACCGCCAGGTACGGGCGTGTGTGCGGAGCACTTGTCGCTTAATCCCTCTTTTTGAATATCGCCTATTCCGCCGTTATGGTAGCCTGCATCAATGGCTACCGCTCCGTTTTTCAGCCACTGGGTTTTTATGAATTCTGGTATTCCAACCGCACCAACCACGATATCTGCTTGCCCTATTATGTGCGGCAAATTTTGAGTTTTGCTGTGGCATATTGTAACCGTGCAGTTTTTATTTAATAGCATTGCAGCCATTGGCTTGCCCAAAATCGCACTGCGCCCGACAACAACGGCGTGTTTGCCTTCTAAGGGAATTTTATAGTGCTCCAAAAGGTTCATTATGCCTTTGGGGGTTGCAGAGCCATAAGCCCATTTTCCCATACTCATAAGCCCAAAGCCTAGGGAGCTCACTCCATCCACGTCTTTCTCTATTGAAATTGTATCAAAGCATTTTCGCTCATCTATCTGCTTTGGAACCGGATGTTGCAGCAAAATTCCGCGTACAAGGGGATTTTCGTTAAGTTCTTTTATTTTACCGAGCAATTCTTCTGTTGTAGTAGAGGTAGGCAGCAATACTGGCAGGCTTTCCAAACCCACTCTTTTGCAAGCATTTCCCTTCATTTTAACATAAGTTGCGCTAGAAGGGTCGTCTCCAACCAAAATAGTGGCAAGAACGGGTATTTTCCCGCCCATTCTTTGAATAAGCGCCTGAACCCTAATTTTAAGTTCCTGCTCAATTTGAGCCGCAAGAGTTTTGCCGTCTAGGAGCATAATGGGGGTAATATATAATTTTCTATATTTATCGCATACTTTTAAAAGGAGTTTTTGAACGTATGGCAAAAAAGCAGAAATCAGAAATGATCATCGCAATGCAATTAATTGGCATGGAGCGATTTGAGGAAAGCGTACATGAAAACATTAAGAATGATAAAGATTTGCTTCTTGCAATGAATTCCGTTGAGGATGTATTGGGGCATTTTCAGTGGAAAAAAAGCAAGCTTATGACTGAGGCTATTGATCGTTTCATTTTGCCTCGTCTTGAAAATTTTGATAACTTGGACAATATCAATGGAAGTTTTTTGGAATGGAAAAAGAAATGGCTTGAATACCATAGCTATTTAACGGAAAAAGAACCCGATAAAATGATAGCTCTAGAAGAGCAATACGATGAATCAGGAGAAAACTCCGAACTAGAAGAAATGACACTCCCTAAAGAATTTGAGTGGACTCCTATTGACTATACTCCTGAACAATGGCAAGACATTGCAGACCTTAAAGCAGTAGAGTCAGGAAACTAACTCCCTTTCTCAAATCTCACAAACTGAGCAACCGAAAGGCTTGAAAGACCGATTTTCTTCTGTTCTTCTGCCAAAATGTTAGAAACTGTCTTTTTGTCGTCTGTGTAAAAGGACTGTTCCAAAAGGCAAAGTTGCTTTAAGGCTTTTTTGAGGCGACCCTCCACTGCACGGTCTAAAAATTCAGCTTTGGTTTTGCCTTCGTTTTTAACCTGCTCCAGCGCAATTCCCTTTTCTTTTTCAATAAGTTCTGGCTTCAATTCGCTTTCGGTTAACGCAACTGGGTTAGACATAGTTACGTGCAAAGCGATGGTTTTTGCCACGGCTTGAACGGCCTCTTTGCCACCATTTGGATTGCCTTCAAAAGCTAGCTTTACAACTGTGCCTATTTTGCCAACACTGTGAGCATCGCTGTGAGAATAATAGGCAACAACTTCGTTTGCACCAATGGGCAAAACGGCAAACTTGCTAATTTCAATTTTCTCGCCTATTTTTGCAAGAACCTCGGATATGCGGTCTTTAACGGTGATTGAGCCAACAGGTAAACTGAGCGTTTCTTCTACTGTGCTCGCCTTGCTCGCTTTAAGAGCTTCGGCAATATCAGCACCTAATTTTATAAAATCATCGCCTTTGGCAACAAAATCTGTTTCGCAGGTTAGCACAAAGGCATAGGCTTTAGTGTCGTTGCTGCCAACAAATACGGAGCCTTCTTTTGCGTCTTTGTCTGCACGTTTAAGGGCAACATCGGCACCCTGCTTGCGCAGGTACTCAACTGCCTTTTCAAGGTCGCCATCGCAAGCTGTTAGAGCTTCTTTGCATTTCATCATGCCTACGCCTGTTTTTTCGCGTAGGGTATTTACCATAGATGCGGTTATAGCTGCCATTATGCTTTCTCCTCGGCCGCTTTTTCTGCGGTCTTTTCTTTGCTGCTTGGTGAATTAAACGATGGATTTTGGCGTTGGGCAACATTTGATGCCAAATAATCCACAATAAGCACAACGGAACGCAGAGCGTCGTCGTTTGCGGGAATTGGGTATTGAACAAGTTCTGGGTTTACATTGGTGTCGCAAATCCCGATTATGGGTATGCGAAGGCGGCGCGCCTCAGAAACAGCGATATGCTCGTGGTTCAAATCGGTTATCACAACAACGCCGGGCAACTGGCTCATCTCTCTAATTCCGCCAAAAACATTCAAAAGTTTTGAACGCTCGCGGTTTTTGTCTAAAACTTCTTTTTTGCTCATCTGTCTGAAAATGCCTTGGTTTTCCATATCGTCTATTTTGTCTATTTGCTTAATTGATTTGCGCACAGTTTGGAAATTGGTGAGCATTCCGCCGAGCCAGCGGTTTGTGACGTAAAAATGGTTGCATTTTGTGGCTGCATCTTGCACGGCTTTTTGGGAGGTGGGTTTGGTGCCAACAAAAAGAACGGTGCGGTTATTGCCCGAAATTCTGGCTATGGCTTGACCTGCGGCATCTAAAAGTTGCCTGGTTTTTTCCAAATTCAGCACGTGAATGCTGTTTTTTTCGGTTAAAATGTAGGGTTTCATTTTTGGGTTCCAGCGTCTGGTTTGGTGCCCAAAGTGCGAGCCTGCGGCGAGCAAATCTTCTATAGAAGGCAAATTAGCCATATTATCTCCATTTGGTTGTTCTTCCTAGCTGTTTATACATCCGAGCATTTCTGCCACCGAGGATGCTGAAACACAGCCAGTGTTTTTTAAGTTGGTCTATAAATATAGAAATTTTTGGCTGGTTTGTCAAGTAGGTGGAATCCATTCCCCCAAAACGCCCCTAAATTTAAAGCTGTATTGCAGGCGGTCAAGGCCGTCTTCAACGTTTTTTTGCCTTTTTTCCCAAAAACGGAAAATAAAGCCGCCCAAAAACCTGGATAAGCCCTCTGCTTTTGAGCGCCGCCCTCCCCCAACTAAGCCTCCACCCATACTCCTTGCCGGAACGCTGGGAGCACCTATGCCCATATCTAGGATTTTTATCATCAAAGGTGGCGGAATATGCTGCAAATCGCAGCAGGTGGGTATTAAACCCTCAAAACTGTAACCCGGTATAGTTCCAGAAACAAGAGGTTGCTTGTGCTCCAAGCAGTTCAATGCCGAATGCTCTGCCTCTCCAACGGTCTGCAATTTCCGTATCCACGCCCCTTTTGTTGAATCCATTATTTCTCTGCGAAGTGCCCCGAATTGGCTGGCTGGCAAAAATGTTGCAAAGCAACTAGGGCATATACGCAAATTCAGTGAGCTTATATCTATGCGAACCGGCTCCTGCTTTGAACAAAAGGAACATAGCATTAAATTATGATGCCTCGGTCAAAATGTCTTTTAAATCTTTTGCAGTGCGGAGTTTTGCCATAGCAGATTCCCTATATTGGCGCACTTTTTCTTTTGTTAAACCAGTGGTTTGGGCAATTTCTTGCAAATTGTTTTTTGCACCGGAGTCAAAGCCGTAAAATAGGTCTATAACTTTCAGCTCGGTTGGAGTTAAATACTCAGAAAGCAGCTTTTTTATTAAGCCCTTTTTGCTCTTTTGAAAAAATACGCTTGAAGCATCGTCCGAAGGGTCTGGGGTTATGCTTATCAGGCTGGTATCGCCGTCTTCGCCAATGGGGGCATCCAAGCTGGAAGATTTCACACCCATTTGCAAAATTTTTTCTATTTCTTCTGCATTGTAACGGCTGTAACCTTCCAAAGATTTTGGGTCAACAACTTGGGTTCCACCCACAACCTGCTTTAACCTGCCGCCTTTTCTCGCAAAACGGCGGAGAATAAGCTCTTTTTCTGCGGAAATACGCACCAAACGGGCTTTTTCGTTGATTGCCTTTATTATATTCTGCCTAACCCACCACACAGCATAGCTTATGAATTTTATGTTTTTTGAGGAATCAAAGCGAACCGCCGCCTCCATTAACCCCAAATTTCCTTCGTTTATCAAATCGTTTAAATCCAAACCCTGCCCTTTGTAAAGGTTTGCAACGCGAATCACAAAACGCAAATTTGCCTTTACCAAATGGTTAAGAGCGGCCTTGTCGCCATTGGATACTTTTTGAAGCAAAAGATTTTCTTCGTCTCTTGTAAGCAAAGGTATCTGTGATATTTCATTCAAATACTGAAAATACACATTCCGCTTAATTTTGGGCTTTGCTTCTTTGACGATTTTTAAAGTCATACCTCAAATTTAATTTTTTTTATTGATTTTGTCAATAGTATAGGTAAATTTTCCGATTTTCTGCAAAAAAAAACGGATATATCTTCAAAAAAATCAGTTATTTGTCAAAAAATAGTCACTATTTTGTCTTTACTCCCGGTAGTAATCCATACCTGCAGAATGACCTGGAAGTTCGCTTTCAAAAGAATTATCATAGAAATAATCGTTTTGCCTTGTTGAACCTATAACAGCGTGCCAAAGAGCGCCTTCGGTATCTATTTTCTTGCGCTCGCTAACCACATACGTAATAGGAACAAGAACAAATGCTCCATTGATGCTCCCTATCACCAAATCGGTTTTGCCAGCCATTGCCGCGTGAACGGCATTTTCTGCAAGCTGAAAGCAGAAAATAGCATCGGAACTGTTTGCAGGAATGCTTCTTATTATGTAACTTGGGTCTATGTACTTTACATTTATCACTTTACCATTTTTTCTAAAATGCGCAGCAATCTTATCAATCAAAAAATGCCCTATATCGTGCTTTAGCACATTGCCGCTAGCATCCTTTGTTGCCACTGCGTTGAATAGATCTTGCCCCGCACCCTCTGCCACAACTATAACAGCGTGGTCTTTGCGGTACTTGAAAAAACGCCTGTCAAGTGCTTTTAAAAGCCCGTTGTGACCATCCATCACAAGGGGTACTTCTGGTATTATGCAAAAATTGGCAACAGTGCTTGCAAGGCTTGCATGGGCAGCTATAAAGCCAGAATCACGCCCCATGATTTTCACCACCCCAAGCCCGTTTGGAATTCCATTAGCTTCAACGTGCGCGCTTTTTATTATCTCGGCAGCAGATTGAACGCAGGTTTCAAAACCAAATGTGCGATCTATCAGGTTCAAGTCGTTGTCTATGGTTTTGGGAATGCAAACCACAGAAATAGGTGCCTTTCTTCTGGTAATTTCTTTTACTATATCTTGCGCTCCGCGCAGGGTACCATCTCCGCCAACGCAAAAAAGAATATTCACATTGAGCCGCTGCATAAGAGTATCCACCATAACCTTTGGGTCTTGGTTACCCCTTGAGCTACCTAAAATGGTACCGCCAGCTTCGTGAATATTGTCAACTTCTTCAAGAGTCATATTTACCGGAGTAAGACCGTAATGGGGATTTAGACCTTGGTAGCCGTAGCGAATGCCAAATATTTGCCTAACGCCGTAATCGTAAATTAAAACCTCAACCAAGCCTTTGACCACATTGTTCAGACCTGGGCACAAGCCTCCACAGGTGACTATTGCCACCCTTGTTTGGGCAGGGTCGTGGAATAATTTTTTTCGCGGACCGGCTATCTCCAAAGAGGGAATCTCCTCTTTTCTATGCTTAAGAGATTCCATTTGCTCAATCTTAGTGGCAAGGCATACCCGACTACTGTCGTCCACAAAAGACTGCCCTTGAACCGGAGAGTCCAACCCCGGCTTCCCTAGGGAAGAAACGTTCAAATCATACTTCTTTGGATGAGCGCAAATTTCATTCAGATTCATGATTCTCCTCTTGACCTAACTATTCCACAACAACATTTGGGCTAAGATAGAAAATTTTATTAATCAGCATTTACTATATTGTAAATATGCGTGTATTATTGTTTGCCTTAGCTCTGGTGCTCGCTGTTTTAGGATGCAGCGATGGCAAACTTAATTTATTGCTCGTTTTTTGGGGGGATAGGGAAGAAGAAGAACTACCACCACCCAGTTCTAGCAAAGATGAGCCAAAATCCAGCTTAAGCGTTGCAAAATCGAGCAGTTCTGGCAAAGATACACCTATTTATTCCTCAGGCGAAAACCCGCCAGCATTGTCTTCAGGTGAAGAGCCTCCGCCAATCAGCTCCAGAGGAGGAGGTAGGTCTAGCTCTGCAAAAACAGATAGTTTGGGTAATACGTATGTGGACTACCCTGCCCTTGAAGAAGGAGCAAAAGGGGTTTCCAGAGGCTGGGCTACACGCTATTGGGATGGCTGTAAACCGCATTGCTCGTGGCTCGGGAATCTCATTGATACTCAAAACCCAAAACCTTGGAATGGCATTTGCAAAAATTGCGATAAAAAAAATAATGAAGTAACCACCTACAAAAAGCATCCTAATTGGACCGATGGTTTGTACTGGGCAGGTTATTTAAGTGTACCGAGCAGTTGCAACGATCCAACTGGCACTTATGCTTGCTGGGATATGGCACCTATAGCTATTAACGATACGCTTGCCTACGGATTTGCCGCAATGAACCCAAAGATAGCTGAGTGCGGAACTTGCTATCAACTGGAATTTGACGGCAACTGGTACGATTTGGAAAATCCAAGACCACCTCATAGAGCTATAAAAGGAAAAACAATGATAGTTATGGCAAGCAATATAGGTGAAGATGTTAAATATAATGTTGAAATGAAATGGGGCACTTCTAAAGGTACTCAGTTTGATATTATGATTCCAGGCGGTGGAGTAGGAGCTTTCAATAGTTTTTCTGACCAGCTTGGACTTACTGTTGCAGATATGGGAGTAGGGTACGGCGGTTTGTTGAGCAATTGCATAGAAGGCGGGCTTGCAGCTATGGGAATCCGAGACGGGTCTCACAGGGCAACTCTGGAACAGTGGCAGGAATGTCTTAGAAATGAATGCAAAAGAGTTTTTGGTGGCAAAGCAAAAGAACTTTACAATGGTTGTATGTGGCACGTGGACTGGCTTATGGCAGCAGATAACCCTACTCTCCATTATCAAAAAGTGGAATGCCCAAAGTATTTGAAAGACAAATATTATTCTAAAATAGACACCGTGCCTCCACCATTGCCAGATCCCTATCCAATTAACGGATTATGCATGATTGAAGGTAGTGTAGATTGCAAACAAACAGGATGGTATTAAAATATGAAAAGCCCCCTCTTTGCAATTATATTTTTGTTATTATTCTCCACTGCAGCTTTTAGCGAATTAAACGTAGGCGATGTGGGATTGGAAGCTGATTTAGGTTATTCTTCACCCAACAAGGGGCTTTTGGGTGCAAGAATCTCGCCATTGCCTTGGTCTTTTGGTGTAATATGGGGTTCACCATCTTTTTATGCAGACTATGCTGATCTTGGTCTTGCGTATTCTTATCACCTCACGGGCCGCACGGGGTTTTATGTTTTTCAAAGCCATCACTATCTCAATTCCAAAGTAGGGAATATTTGGGAAATCAATACCGGAGGCGGCTATCAAGACATTTGGCTAAAACACTTGCTCGGTTATGTGGAACTCGGAATCCCCCTTTATATTGGAGGATACCAAGTATTTCGGCATTATAGAGGCGGAATTCCGTCTAATAGGAACAGCAGCGGGGATTTGGCTTTGGTGGAATTCCGAGCTGGCTTTGGTATAGGCTATTGGTTTGACCTTTTTTAGCGCTTTACCAATTTTCACCCAAAACTTCAAAATAAGCCTGCGGGTGCAAACAAGCCGGACATAGCTTTGGTGCTTCGGTAGCTTCGTGTAAAAAGCCGCAATTGCGGCAACGCCAAACAACTTTGCCATCTTTTTTGAACACCTTACCATCTTTTAAATTGTTGTACAAATCGCGGTAGCGTTTTCCGTGCTGTTTTTCTGCAATGCTTATGTTTTCAAAGCAAGCGGCTATATCGGCAAAGCCTTCGTCTGCCGCTATCTTTGCAAATTTAGGATATATCTCCTTCCATTCTTCTTCTTCGCCATTTGCAGCAGCATCTAAGTTTTCCATGGTGCTGCCGTTTTTGCCGGCAGGGTAAGCAGCGGTAATTTCCACTGCACCACCTGGCAAAAATTTCCAAAAACGTTCTGCGTGTTCTTTTTCTTGACTTGCTGTTTCTTCAAAAATAGAAGCTATCTGCACCAAGCCTTCTTTCTTTGCTATGCTTGCCCAGAATGTGTAACGATTGCGTGCCTGTGATTCACCAGCAAATGCGGTGAGCAAATTTTTTTCGGTTTGCGAACCTTTTAAATCTTTAGACATAAATCCTCCTTTGGTTAAAGGGTAAATATAGATTATTACTATATTCTCATTATGATTTCCAAAGATTTATTAGAGATTTTATGTTGCCCAATAACAAAACAACCTTTGCACGAAGGCGATGAAAACACCCTTGTTACCGCAGATAAAAAAATAGCTTACCCCATTAGAGGCGGCATTCCCGTTTTGCTTGCAGAAGAAGCTGTGCAGCTTGAGAACTAAGAATGGTAAAGCTGGAACCCTCATGGCTAAACTTGCTATCAGACCTTTTTGAAACTCCTTGGTTTGCAGAAATAAAAAATAAAATTGTACAAGAGAGAAAACAATACACCATTTATCCGCCCGCGAATTTATTTTTCAACGCAATGGATTTGTGTCCAGTGCCAAATACCAAGGTTGTTATTTTGGGGCAAGACCCTTATCACGGAATAGGGCAAGCACACGGACTTTCTTTTTCTGTTCCTCGCGGAATAGGCATTCCTCCGAGTTTACAAAATATTTACAAAGAGTTGGAAAATGATTTGGGAATTAAACCCGCAACACACGGCAACTTGGAGAACTGGGCAAAGCAAGGAGTTCTGCTACTCAATGCTTCCCTCTCTGTTAGAGCAAATCAAGCTGCATCACATTTTTACATCGGCTGGGAACAATTCACAGATTCAATAATTCAAAGGCTTTCTGAGAGCAAAGAAAATTTGGTGTTTATGCTTTGGGGAAGCTTTGCCCGCAAGAAAAAATTTTTAATAGCTAAAAATAAAAATCACCTTGTACTTGAAGCTCCTCATCCTTCGCCGCTCTCGGCATATCAAGGCTTCATAGGCTGCAAGCATTTCTCTAAAGCGAATCAGTTTTTGCAAGCTCACGAACTTGAGACAGTTTGCTGGCAGTTGCCGGATTAGGATCAGAGCCTGTTATCTTAGCTTTAAGTTCAGAAGAAAATTTAAAATTCATACTTCTGCCTGTGGCTAGAGGTATAAGCTCTCCAGTTTGCAAATTGCGACCTACCCTTGGGTTGCAGGTCTTTGGAGAAAATGTACCAAAACCTCTTAGTTCTAAAGATTTACCGTCTTTTATTGAATCTTTTACAGCATTAAAGAATTGCTCTATGGCAATTCTCACATCATCTCTTGTTATTCCGCATAATATAGCAGTTTCGTTAATCAAATCATTTTTTGTTATAGGCATGGTGGAGAATATAGTAAAAAAATTTCAGATTAATTTACCAAACCTAGACCCCCAAGCCCTAGGGCTTGACTAAAAAAAATGATTTTTTATTGCTCTCCTAACAAAAACTTAGGAAAACCTCCAAAACAGGCTTAAATTATTCCCAAATTATACCCCCCCCCCCCCCCCATATTTTAATTATGGGGGCTAAAACTTAGGGTAAAAAATCCCATACCTGCTATGCAAATAATCTTTTTCGTTGTATATGGGTTCCACCAATTGCAGTTTATTTGGAATGTTCTCTTTTGTTAAAGAGTCTGCATATTCTTTAGCCCTTGCACTGCCAAGTCTGTATCCTATTACCAAAATGGAATCATTTTCTTTTTTTACTTCAACTTCTTGATATGCGAAAGATAAAATATTTTCTTTGCGCATATTCAAATAAAGAACCAAAGCAACGTAAATTATCAGCACAACGCCCGCTGTGCGAAGCAAAAAAAACAATGCCTTCAATTACTTGATTTCCAAAAAGGGTATTGGACCACTGCCACCTGTGTAAGTAGGCAACCTACCATCCCATTTTTCAATGCCTTTCAAATTAACATACTCTTTGCCACCCTGAGCGCGAATAGCATCTGCCTGAATGCGAATGGCCTCTGCCTCGCCGCGAGCTTGGGCAATTTTCTGGTCGGCTTCAACCTTTATTCTTTCCAAATTATTCTTTGCCGTTAATGCTTTTTGCTCCGCAACCTGCTTGTCTTCAATTGCTTCGTTAAAGCCGCGGCTAAAATCAAAATTGGTTATTTGTACACCACCGGCATCCACTATTATATTATATTCCATAAGCTGTTTTGTTAAGCTCTCGGAAATTTCATTTTTAACCTGCTCACGCATAGAAAGCAATTCCTCTGCTGTGTAGCGAGCAACAACTGCTTTAACTGTTTCTTGAATGCGCGCCGCTATTATTTTATTTTCAACCTCCAAACCAACCGTAGAGTACAGCTCGCTAAGTTTGTTTGGGTCAAGGTGATAGTTAAGGGTTAGCACCGTAGAAACGGTTTGCATATTTTTAGAAGCTGCCGCTGCCGGAGCCTCGGCTTTTTGGGTACGGATATCCACTTTTGAAACAGTTTGCATAATTGGAACCTTAAAGTGCAAACCCTCGCTTGTGACCGAAGTTATTTTTCCCCAAGTGAAAACAAGAGCTTTTTCACCTGCCCTAACTGTGTAAAAAGAACCAGATACCAAAACCGAGCCTATAACTGCTATTATTATGGCAAAAGTCAAGTATCTATAAGATGGCGGAACATAATTTTGATTAGACATGGGCTTTAATTTAGAAATTTCTTTTTGATTTTTTTTTGAGTACAACCCTAAAACTTATGTAGCTGCCTCTTATTTCTTTTGAAGAAGGGTTTGTTGCAGGACGTTCTTCAAATTCTTTGTTAAAACCCTTGCATACTTTGTTCGCACTAGCTGGGCAGTTGGGCGGACCGCTTGGATTTTTTTCCTCATAAGGGAAACGAGCATCCCAGCAATCGTTTGTCCATTCCCAATAATCAAGGTTTCTCTGTATAACTCCAGGAATAGCCGCATATTCCCACTCGGCTTCCGTAGGCAATCTCACAGCATTTGAATCTAAACCCATTAAAAGGGATAATTTTTTGCAGAACTCTACCGCCTCTAACCAAGTTACGCCATAAATAGGCAGAGTGTCTTTTTTTGAAGGATTTACGCCCATTACTATTTTATATTGTTTTTGCGTAATTAAGTTTTTGGAAATATCGTAAGCATCAAGCATTATCTTAGTTGTTCCATGTACAAATGAACTGTCTGGAGCAGGTATCCATTCTAATCCTATGTCAAAACTGCTTGAGCTATTCGTACCGTAGTTGGAAGAACTATATCCATCTTCAAACCCACCACTCACCTCACCACAAGCTGCCAAAAATATTGCAAAAACAGCAGGGAACGCGAGGAACTTTGCTATGCTCATAAAGGGAAAATAGAAAAAATCAGATATTTACTATATTCTACCTTATGCAAACTCAAAGCGAAGAAGAAATTGACTTGCTGGAACTCATGCTTTCAATAATAAAGCGAACTTTGAAGCACAGGGTTTTGGCTGTTTTGGTTTTTGTGCTTGTTGTAGGGGGGGCTTTTGCCTTTGCGTTTTTGTCAACACCTTTTTATCAAACAGAAGCAAAAATCATTTACCAAACTACCGGAAGCCCGCAAAGCAGCGGGCTTGGGGCACTAGCAATGCTCGCTGGAGTTTCCACATCCAAAGCAGACGACCCTTCTGCATATTTGCAAGATATAATTTTGTCTAACAATATGCTTCAATCCATTTTGGCAGAAAAATGGAATGTTTCTGTGGCTCTGCCAGATACCTTAACTCCGGTTGATTTGCAAACTCTTTGGAAAATAAAGCCAGATACAACAAAAGAAAACTGGCAAATGAAGCTGAAATACAAAATGCTCTCTGCCCTTAAAAAAGGCAAATACATAGTTTTTTCACAAGACAAAAAAAGCGGGGTAATAACGCTCACCACAGAATTTCAAGACCCTCAGGTTTCTTTTGATGTGAACAACTTTATATATAATCAGTTAACCTATATTTTAAAAAACAAAATGCACTTTAAGGCATCGGAGAACAGAAAATTCACGGAAGAAAGGCTTTTGGAAATAAAAGACAACCTCAAAGAAGCAGAAGATAACCTTCGCAGATTTAGGCAGCGAAACAGGCTTCGAGTTGACCCTGCAGATGAATTGGAAGACGCAAGGTTGCAGAGAGAGGTTCTTATGAATCAAGAGATTATGATACAGTTGCAAAAGCAATATGAAATTGCAAAGATAGACGAAGCTCGCGATATACCTGTTTTAGATGTTATAGACTTGCCTATGAAACCAATTGAAAAATCCAAGCCAAAAAGAAGAATTATTGTTTTAGTTGGAGGAGTGGCTGCGATATTTTTTGCTATGTTGGTTGCCGTTCTTTACGATATGTTTTTAGAGAAAAAAGCTACTTGGAGAAAAAATGCATAATGGCGATTTGTGGGTTGGTGTTGATGTAGGTTCAACAACTGTTAAAATAGCTGTTGTAGAACCTGAATCTAAACGGCTTTTGCACAGCCGCTACCAAAGGCACAATGCAATGCAGGCAAAAACAGTTCGCGAACTTTTAACAGAAGCTCATAATTTATTTGAGAACCATTTTGTGGTTTCTTTTTGCGGCTCTGGCGGGCAACCCTTTGCAGAAAAAACAGGTTCTTTTTTTGTTCAAGAAGTTGTTGCAAATGCTTTGGCAGTGCGTGAAATGTATCCAGAAACCAGAGTTGCAATAGAACTTGGCGGTCAAGATGCAAAGGTTATATTTTTTGAAAAAGACAAAACAACCGGCAAACTGCTCGCAAGTGACATGCGAATGAACGGAGTGTGCGCTGGCGGAACCGGAGCTTTTATAGATCAAATTGCAGAACTTTTGAAAATAAAAACCGAAGAATTTGAGAACTATGCTTCCAGAGGCGAAAAGGTTTACGAAATTTCCGGTAGGTGCGGGGTTTTTGCAAAAACAGATATTCAGCCTCTTTTGAATCAAGGAGTTGCCAAAGAAGATATTGCGCTTTCCAGTTTTCACGCCATTGCAAAACAGACAATAGGCGGGCTTGCGCAGGGAATGGAAATTAAACCGCCCGTGCTTTTTGAGGGCGGTCCTTTGACTTTCAATCCTTCGCTTGTTGGGGTATTTCAGCAACGACTTGGAATTTTGAGTTCGCAGGTTTTGGTACCAGAACATTCAGAAATTTTGGTCGCTTGGGGAGCAGCTCTCTCTGCTGGCGCAATATACAAAGGCAAAAAATGCAACTATGTAAAAGAAAAAAGTTTGCACGCACTTGAACATTTTTCAGCAAACAGAAAAAGCAAAAGCGATAACGAAGCCACTCCGCCATTTTTTAAAAGTGAAAAAGAAAAAAGCGAATTTATGCGCAAGCACTCGCTATTTGACGGAAACTACCCTGCTCCAAAGAAAGGCGAAACTGTGCAGGCATACCTTGGCATAGATGCTGGCAGCACAACAACAAAATTTGTGCTGCTCAATGAAAACGAAGAAGTTATAGATAGTTTTTATTCTGGCAATCAGGGCGACCCTCTTGTTGTACTTAAAAGTGCACTTATTCAATTAAATGAACGCTACAAAGAAGCGGGAGCAGAACTTGAAATTTTGGGTGTTGGAACAACAGGATATGGTGAATTGCTTTTTTATCGTGCGCTTCACGCAGATTATCACACAGTTGAAACTGTGGCGCACGCAAAGGCTGCAAAAAAAGTGTGCGATGATGTTAGTTTTATATTGGACATTGGCGGCCAAGATATGAAAGCAATTTCCGTGGCCGGAGGCGTTGTTACAGGTATAATTTTAAATGAGGCGTGTTCAAGTGGTTGTGGTTCTTTTATAGAAACTTATGCTCGTAGCCTTGGAATAAAAATGGAGCAAATAGCAGAAATGGCATTTCGCTCCAAAAATCCCTCAAAGCTCGGCAGCCGTTGTACTGTGTTTATGAACAGTTCTATAATAACGGAGCAAAGAGATGGCAAAAAACCAGAAGATATAATAGCTGGTATTTGCCGCTCCATTATAGATAATGTTTTCACAAAAGTAATTCGCTTGCGCAATTTAGATTCTCTGGGCAAAAAAGTTGTGGTTCAGGGCGGCACATTCAAAAACGATGCCGTGCTACGCGCATTTGAGCAACACACAGGTTTAACTCCTATTCGCCCCATTCACCCAGGAGAAATGGGAGCCATTGGCATTGCGCTTTTGACAAAAGAATATATGAAAAAGGGAAAATGTCCTTAATTATATCCCAAGGTTGTAGCGCGAATTTAAGCGAGAGCGAACAGATTGCCGGTTTACTTTCAAAAAACGGTTATGATTCTGAAAATGTCATAGTTTTAAATTTATGCACAGTTAAAGGCGATAGTTCTGCATTAAAAGCGGTTAGAAACGCCAAAGAAAATCACCCCAGCACCCCTATGCTGGTAACGGGTTGCACAACACCAGAACTAATTGCATCACTCAAAAAAATTGACCCAAAAATTTCCATAGCGAGTACTCACGCCCTTGAGAGAATTCCAGAAATAATAAAAAAAATAATTGCCGGCGAAACTGTTTTTGATTTGCAAAAAGAACATTCCCCAAAACTTGGAATTCCAAAAATCCGCAAAAATCCCATTGTTGGAATTGTGAGCATTGCCGAAGGCTGTATGGATGCTTGTTCATTTTGTTCCACAAGAATGGTAAAAGGAAGGCTGCAAAGTTATGCGCCAGAGCAAATTGTAAACGAAACAAAAACCTTGATAGAAAACGGTTGCAAAGAAATTTGGCTAACAGCGCAAGATGCCGCCTGCTATGGCTTTGATATTGGAGTGGACTTAGCCGAGCTTGTTATGCAAATTTTAAAAAAAACAAAAGGGGATTACCGCATAAGAATGGGAATGGGAAACCCAAGGCACACCTTGAGCTACGCAGAAAAACTCGCAGAAGTTTACAGAGACGAAAGGGTATTTAAATTTTTGCACTTGCCTGTGCAAAGCGGAAGCGATAAAATTTTGCAAGCGATGAAACGCAAACATTCAGTGAGCGATTACAAAAAACTTGTAGATTTTTTTTACACCGAGTTCAGCAATTTTGCAATTTCCACAGATATAATAGTTGGATTTCCTGAAGAAACAGAGGAGGATTTTGAAAAAAGTTTGGATTTAATAAAATGGAGTAAACCAACGGGTTGCAACAGAACCCGCTTTGTCCCTCGCAAAGGAACGCTCGCAGCTAAATTGCAAAACCAAATTCCAAGCCTTGAAAAATATAGGCGAAGCGCAGAACTCACAAAAGTTTTCACCGAAGTAGCCTTGCAAAACAATTTGAAATACGTAGGCACAGAGCAAAGCATCTTGATAGATGAAATAGGCAAAAGAAATTCCCTCATCGGCAGAGCAAATAATTACAAACCAGTTGCCGTACACGGCAACTACAAAATTGGCGATAGAATAAATGTAAAAGTCAACGATGCGGAGGCATTCGCATTAATCGCTGAAGAAATTATATAAACAGCCTATCTAAAATCCCTAACTCTTCAGATTTTTTGTTTGCAATATTGCTCTCCATTTGCTTTATTTTTCTCACCACCAAAATTGTAAAAGGCAAAAGAATAATCTCATAGAGAATTTTAATAGACCACTGAGATGGAATTATGGCAAAAGTAAAGAATGGAGTTCCGTAAAAAGCCACAGTGATAAATACAACGCTGTCTATGGCAACGCCTATCATAGAAGAAAATACGGAGCGTAGTCCAAATTTTTTCTCGCCGTGCATACCCTTCATTGTTCTGAAAATAAGGTCGTTCGCAAGGTCGCCAATCATATAAGCCGCTAGGCTCGCAATAAAAATGCGCCAAGTTCCGCTCAAAACATCTTCAAAAGCTTTTTGAGCTTCGGGTCCCCAAAAAGGTGCCCCCGGTATGAGAATTGCCAATTTGAAAAGAGCCACCATCAATAGATTGGCACCAAAGGCATACCAAGCCGTTCTGCGCGTAGCCCTGTATCCATACACTTCGTTAAAAACATCGGAGAGAATATAGGTAAACGGGAAAATAATCACAGCCGCTGGGGCAATAAAAGGACCAATGCTTATCATTTTAAGGGCTATTATATTGCTAACCAACATTACAGTTATAAACATGGTACAAAGCAAGGAGAAGAGAGGTGAAGTCATATAGGGTGAATATAGATTTTTCTATATTACACGGAATGCCATCTTCGGTTTTTGCTAAAAATATTCGCTGGTTTTTTATGCGTTTCTTCTCGGAACGGCATATTAGGCTTTGGTTTGAGAAAAAAAGCGGTGGTGAACCCGAAATATTCCAATACAAAGCAGATATTTCCAGTTGTGAAAAAATTGTCATATTTTTGCCACCAGAACAAGATAGGTTCTTTGTCCTTTTGCCTTTTGCCCTTTCTCTTTCCATAAAACGAATGCCAGACAATTTTTTAATCATATCAGATGAGAACAACCGCCCAATTTTAAGGGCTATGGATTTGGAAAGAGCTTCTCTGTTTTACAACAGCCAAACTATGCTTTACGGCACTTCAGACTTTTTTGAAATTGAAAAAAGAATTCAGGAGAGAAGATGGGATTTGTGTGTGTTTTTACAAGAAAAAGCCACCCTTCCCTTTCTCTACTTGGCACGCACAACAGGCGCCCCTTACCGTATGGGTTTAAAACAAGATTTTCCTTTTTTAAACATAACTCTTAAAAACGCTTCGTATAGCGATGATATTTACGCAAACCGCAATTTTCTCTATAAAACATTTTCAATAGATACCCAAAAAGCAGAAAAAGACAGCATTCACGCCACGCAAAAAAACGAAAAACTGAATTCAACTTCAAAACTCTCCACAGCAAACACTGTGTTGCTGAATTTGGAACCACCAATAGAAGGGGAACCTTGGTCAGAAAGCGAAGTTATTGCCTTGTGCAAAGCATTCCAACCAGGCTGGCGTTTAATAGCCATTGCCGCAACAACTGCACAGCTAGATATGTATTCAAAAGTTATGGAAGAATTGGATATGCGTAGCAATCACGTTCTTTTGCATTCAGAATCCGTATTTAGCTTGCTAAGGCAATACCCAAGTATAATAACCCTTAACTCTTTGCACAGCCATTTATTTTTGAATTTGAGCAACATAAAAGTTCTTATGCTTGAATATGAAGGTGACCAGAGTTATCTTGTGCCAAATAATCCAAAAATGGTGAAATTCTCAAGGAATGGAAATTTTTATTCCCTTGCCAAATTGGCCTCGGACTTTTTAAAGGAACCCAAGTGAAATGTATTTTGGCAAAGCCAAGAGGTTTTTGCGCAGGCGTTGAACGCGCTATTTTAATGGTTGAAAAATCCGTGGAGAAATTCATGGAACCTGTTTATGTTAGGCACGAGATTGTGCATAACCGCTTTGTGGTGGAAAGTCTAAGAAAAATAGGCGTTGTATTTGTTGAAGATTTATCAAAAGTACCTTATGGCTCGGTTGTGATATTTTCTGCGCATGGAGTGAGCAGAGATATTTACGAAGAAGCAAAGAAATTAAGCCTTAAAGTTATAGATGCAACTTGCCCTATTGTGAGAGCGGTACACAGAAACGCAATTAAATATGCTAATTCAGGTTGCTCAATAGTTTTGATAGGTCACCCAGGACACGCAGAAATTGACGGAACTCTTGGGCAGCTCTCACCTGGCAAAATGCACCTTGTAAGTTCGGTAAAAGATGTTGAGAATTTGCCAACAATAGATGGAGACATTGCCTATTTAACGCAAACAACTCTTTCTACCGAAGAAACCGCAGACATAATATTTGCATTGAAAAAAAAATACCCTGACATACAAGGTTCAAAAACCGGAAATGTGTGCTATGCCACCACCAATAGGCAAAATGCGGTTCGCTCAATATGCAAAGAAATAGATATGCTCTTAATAGTTGGATCTCAGAATTCCAGTAATTCAAATCGTTTAAGAGAACTCGGCGAAGAGCACGGGGTTAAAAGCATTTTGATAGATTCCGTGAAAGATTTGAACAAAGATATGTTTTGCAACATAAATTCAGTGGGAATATCTAGCGGCGCAAGTGCGCCGGAATATTTGGTTTTGGAAATAGTAGAATGGCTAAAGGAACATTTTAGCATTGAAAAAATTGTGGAAGATCGCGTGGTAAAGGAAATAACAAAATTTCCCTTGCCCTTGGAACTGGAAGAGTGAACTATTTATTTTTCGCTTCGCCAAACAAATACTTCTGTGAAGGCTGCAGACGTATTTTCACTACATTGCAAAAAACCGGTGTAGCTTGTGGTTTTTATTCTGAGTTCTAATTGCACTGTATTGCGAATCTCAATGCCAGCATCAATGGTCTCGCTACGAGGATCGTAGTCTCCAGCAGTGAATGTTATTTTCATTCCTCCATCTATTAATTCCCAAGTCCCCATTTTCTCCATCTCAGGATAACCACCATAAGCACCATTAAAAACAAATCTCCCATCTTTTGTCAACTTTAATTCACTTCCAGGATTGGGTTTACATTCCGAATATCCTCCTTCAACATCGGCAAGACCCCATCTACCCACAAGGCATTCTTCGGTAATTGTAGCTTTTTTACAAAGTTCGGAGTGCAATGGGGCGGGTTTATCTTCTGAACAGGCAACCAACGCAAAAGCGGCAAAAGCGAGAAAAAGAAAAAGTTTGTTCATAATATGTTTAATATAGTAAATACATTGTCTGAACCTTTGTTTTCTATATTACCCTTATGAAAAAATCCTACGTTATTTCCGCAGCTGCCATTTTGGCAATTATTCTTTGCTTTTCTTTCGCATCTTGTGATTTGAATGCGAACAGCAAAGCTGTTTCAACCAAAGCCGCTCTTGAAACCCCGCGTGGCAAGCATAGCTATGCAGTTGGCTCAGACTATGGCAAGGCAATAATGCAAGCAATAAAGCAAGCAGAAGCAGATATTGATTATTCTATGATTTTGCAAGGCATAAAAGACCAACTTGATACCACTAAACCCGCTCTTATGAACGATAGCGAAATTACAGCCGCTCTGGAAGAGTTTATGATAGAGATAAACGAAGCCCGCAGAGCAAGAGATTCCATAGCTAGGGAAGAGAGAAAACAAAAAGCGACAGAATTCCTTGAAAAGAACAAAAGCGAAGTTGGCGTTGTTGCCACCGAGAGCGGCTTGCAATACATAATTTTAAAAGAAGGCGAAGGCAAAAACGCCAAAGATGGCGATACCATAACAGTTCATTACACAGGTTCTTTTATGGACGGCAATAAATTCGATAGCTCCCTAGACCGCAATCAGCCTCTATCCATAGTACTGGGTAATGGGCAGCTTATACCGGGCTGGGTAGAAATGCTCCGCTTAATGAAAAAAGGCGAAAAAGTAAAAACTTGGGTTCCAAGCAATTTGGGATACGGCGAAGTTGGAAACAGAGCAATACCAGGCAATTCAATGCTCATCTTTGAAATAGAATTACTGGACATCAAGCCGGCAAAATAATTGAGTGCGCTCTCTATTTCACAAGGGGTGGCAGAAAAATCTGTTGTGAATCCTGATATGGAGGCTGTGCTTGCAAAGCGCCGCCGCAAGGAGCCTAGTGTAGATGAGCTTTTCAAAGGTATTCTAAAAGGCGATCGCTCCACTCTTGCCAAAGGCATAACACTTGTTGAAAGCAACCTGCCGCAGCACCAAAACAAGGCACAAGAGCTAATTCAAAAATGCCTGCCCTATTCGGGAAACTCTTTGAGGATAGGCATAACGGGAAGCCCGGGTGCTGGCAAAAGTTCATTCATAGAAACCTTTGGAGTTTATTTAATAGAAGAGCACAAAAAAAAATTAGCTGTACTAGCAATAGACCCAACAAGCCAGCGCACAAAGGGCAGCATTTTAGGCGACAAAACTCGAATGAATTGCCTCTCTGCAAAAGATGATGCTTTTATACGCCCTTCTCCCTCCGGTTCTTCTTTGGGTGGAGTGGCGCAGAAAACTCGCGAGTCAATTCTCCTTTGCGAAGCGGCAGGTTATTCCACAATCTTAATAGAAACTGTGGGCGTTGGACAAAGCGAAACCGCCGTACACGGAATGACAGATTTCTTTTTACTTTTGATGCTTGCGGGTGCAGGCGATGAACTACAAGGCATAAAACGCGGCATAATGGAAATGTGCGATGGTATGGCAATAACAAAATGCGATGGACAAAATATCACAAAAGCTCTCGCCGCCCGTAGCGAATACCAAAACGCATTGCACCTATTCCCCGCAGCACAAAGCGGTTGGCCTCCAAAAGTGATAGCCACATCTTCTGTCACAAAAGAAGGACTCCCAGAAGTTTGGCAAATGATAACCGAATTTGAAAACACAGTTAAGCAAAACAACTGGTTTTATCAAAACAGAAAAGAACAGCAAAAAAACTGGATGGAAAACACAATACACGATAGCTTGATGTTCAACTTTTATAAACACCCCGATGTGCAAAAAGAACTTCCCTTGGCAGAGCAGGCTGTTTTGGAAGGCAAAGAAAGCCCGTTCAAGGCGGCGAACAGATTGCTCAGTTATTTTTCTCGCTAAACATTTTGAAAATATAATCCCTGTATGGGCATTTGGGCATATTGCTTTCTAAATAAGTTTTCATTTTTTCCCAAGAAACAAATCCGCGGTCAACGGCTATCTCTTCTATGCAGGCTATTTTAAGACCTTGTCTGGATTCAAGGGTATAAACAAAATTGCTCGCTTCCAAAAGAGATGCGTGTGTGCCTGTATCTAGCCACGCAACTCCGCGCCCTATTTTTTTCACAAACAAGGTTCCCTCTTGCAAATACATTTTGTTTATATCTGTTATTTCAAGCTCGCCTCTTGCGCTTGGTTTTAGAGACTTGGCTTTTTCTAAAATGGTTTTGTCGTAAACATATAAACCCGGAACTGCGTAATTGCTTTTTGGCTTTGTCGGTTTTTCTTCTAAAGAAAGGGCTTTGCCATTTGCATCAAATTCAACAACGCCATAACGCTCAGGGTCGTTAACCGCATAGCCTAGTATGCGCGCACCTGTGAAATTTTTTGTATCTGCCATTATGCCATATAAATCAAAAGCCCCGTAAAAAATATTATCGCCTAAAATCAATGTACAAGCTTGGTCTTTAATAAAATCTTCTGCTATCAAAAAAGCTTGAGCTATGCCTTCTGGACGCGGTTGAGCGGCATATTGAATGTTTAAACCCCATTGGTTTCCGTTGCCGAGCAAGCTTTCAAAGCGCGGCAAATCAACAGGTGTGCTTATTAGCAAAATATCCTTTATCCCACCGAGCATAAGCGTGGAGAGAGGGTAATAAATAATGGGCTTGTCGTACACGGGCTGCAGTTGCTTGCTTGCCACTGCGCTCAAAGGATAAAGCCTAGAACCCGCGCCTCCAGCTAAAAGAATGCCTTTCAACCTTTTTACCCGCTAACCTGCACACTGAATGTTTTTCCGCCAACGGTAACGCCATAATTAACGGTGCCGCTAATGGGAGCAAAAACCAGTGGAGATGCAGCAGTTGCAGTTGGCGCAGCAGCAGGTGCGGCGGCCGCAGGAGCAGCGGGTTTCTTTTTGGGAACGCTAACTCTCGCTTTTCCTTGCAAGAAATCCAAACCTTTGTTGCCGCCTTTTGTTGCCATTGCGCCAATTATGAAAATATTTTCATCGGTTACGGGCAGATGATTATCTTCCAAAACTTTTTTCGCTTTTGGAATACCTGGCTCCAAAACGTCCAATGGATTTCCGGTGAACACAGGTTTTTTCATTTGCTCGCTTGCAATTTTCACTATTTCTGGGTCTGGTTCTCTGGGTGTTTTGCCAAGGTAGCCAAGAACCATATTGCCATAGCCGTCTGTTATTTTTTTCCAAGGACCTTGAACTGTGTTTGCATAAGCCTGCTGGAAATAGAACTGAGAAACAGGGGTAACGCTTGAGCCAAATCCGCCACGAGCCACGCACTCCGCCATATTTTTAATCACTTGCGGGTAAAGGTGGAATGTTTTGGTATCGCGCATCATCAGTGTGTTTGCGGTTAAGGCACCGCCTGGCATTGGGCTGAAAATAACTTCAGGTTCAATGGCCAGAGCCTCTGGTGGAAAGTCGTATTCTTTGAAACATTCCTTGCTCACTTGGTTTGCTTCCATAATTTTTTCAACATTAATATCCAAAGTGTATTCTGTGCCTTTTAAAGCGTGCCAAAGAGAAAGCAGATCAGGTTGCGCCGTTCCGCCGCTGAGAGGAGCTCTGCCGCAGCAAACGCCGTCTGCGCCGCCTTCAATGGCTGCCACATATTGGGCAATGCCTGTACCGCAGGTATCGTGGGAATGTATGCGAAGCTCCACTTTGTCGCCGAGGAGTTTGCGTGCCTGTTTAAAGGTTTCGTGAACTTTGCGTGGATTTGCCGTTCCGCTTGCATCTTTAAAGCACACGCTCACAAAAGGAACGCCGGAATCCATAATTTTCTTCAAGGTTTCAATGTAAAATGAAGGTTCGTGCGCACCCTTGCCCTCGCAGTGGCGTGGAAGTTCCATCATAGTTACCACAACCTCGTGCTCCAAGCCCGCATTTGTTATGCACTGCCCCGAATATATAAGGTTATTCACATCGTTCAAAGCATCAAAATTGCGAATGCGTGTCATGCCGTGTTTTTTGAACATTTTGGCGTGCAAATCTATCATATCTCTAGGTTGTGGTTCTAAAGCAACCACGTTTATACCGCGAGCAAGCGTTTGCAAGCGAATTTTAGGACCCACAGTTTTGCGGAAAGTGTCCATCATATTAAAAGCATCTTCGTTGCAATAGAGGTAAGGTGCTTGGTATCTTGCACCTCCACCTGCCTCAAAATGCTCAATTCCAGCATGAACCCCCGCTTCCAAAGCAGGGATAAAATCTTTTGTCAAAACGCGAGCGCCAAAAACCGATTGAAAGCCATCGCGAAAGCTAGTATCTTGGAATAGTATCTTTTTCATAGGTGTAAATATAGTAAAATCACGCCTCTTTGTCTATTTTGCTGCCCTTTTCGTCGAGGTTTGGCTCTGGTGGGGGTTCAACTTTTTTTTGAGTTTCGGTTTCGCGTTCTTTTCTCTGCTGGTATTGCCGGCTTTTTTGCGTGCTTGCAAGAGACTGACCCGCTATAACTTTGTCTATTTCTTCTCTATTCAGAACTTCGTGCTCAAAAAGAGCCTCGCTCAGGGCATCCAGTTTATCGCGGTTTTCTAAAAGAATTTCGCTCACCCTGTTCACCTGAGCTTGAATTATGTCGTTCACCGCATCGTCTATCATCTCTGCGGTTTTTTCGCTCATCTCTTTTGGCTTGCTTATTTCCCTGCCAAGGAATATTTCGTCATTGTTTTTGCTGTAGGCTATTGGACCTAACTTATCGCAAAAGCCCCATTCGGTCACCATTTTGCGGGCGAGTTCAGTTGCCCTTGCAATGTCGTTTGAGGCACCTGTGTCTTGCTTGTTGAACACCATCATTTGGGCGAGCCTGCCCGCCATTAAAATTGCAATTTGGTCTTCGGCGGCTTCTTTGCTCATAGAAACTTTATCTTTTTCTGGCAAGGAAAGAGTTACGCCAAGCGCGCGACCTCGCGGGATTATGGTTAATTTGTGCAAGGGGTCTGCATTTTTGCATAGAAGGTTTATCAGAGCGTGACCTGCCTCGTGACAAGCAGTCATTCTTCTATCTTCTTCGCTCATCAAAAGAGATTTTCTCTCCGCACCCATCCAAAGTTTATCGCGAGCCTCTTCAAAATCTAATTGCGTAACATTTGGATTTCCAAATCTGGCTGCCATAAGAGCCGCCTCGTTCACAAGGTTTTCCAAATCTGCACCAGCAAGCCCCGGCGTTCCTTTTGCAATATCTTTTACATTAACTTCTTTGTCTAACGGCACTTTGCGTTTTTCCAAATGCACTCTCAAAATTGCCTCGCGCCCAACCAAATCTGGAAGCCCCACAACAACCTGCCTGTCAAAGCGACCAGGTCTTAGCAAGGCTTTATCCAAAACATCGGGGCGGTTTGTGGCTGCAACTAAAATAACTCCTTCGTTTGGAGCAAAACCATCCATTTCAACAAGCAATTGGTTCAAGGTTTGCTCACGCTCATCGTGCCCGCCGCCAAGACCTGCGCCACGCTGCCTGCCAACCGCATCAATTTCGTCTATGAACAAAATACAGGGAGCATTCTTTTTTCCCGTTTCAAATAAATCCCTAACACGGCTTGCACCAACGCCCACAAACATCTCAACAAAATCCGAACCGCTCATGCTGTAAAAATTAACGCTTGCCTCTCCTGCCACAGCTCTTGCCAAAAGCGTTTTTCCAGTACCTGGGGGGCCAACCAGCAACACGCCTTTTGGAATGCGACCGCCCAGCTTATCAAATTTCTTTGGGTCTTTCAAAAAAGAAACCAATTCTTCCAAATCTGCTTTTGCCTCATCGCAACCAGCCACATCTTTGAATGTGGTTTTGTTTTTATCGTTGTTTATTAAAATAGCTTTGCTTCTGCCAAAAGAAAACAAACCTCTCCCACCCATGCCGCCTGTTTGCTTTGCCATCATAACCCAGAACAGACCCATTATCATCAGCACAGGCAAAAACGCAATTATATGGTTCACCCAGGTATTTTCATCGTGCAAAACGCGCACATTTTTTCCAAGTGCCTCCCACTGTGCAATAATTGAATCTGGAATGTAGAGCATATAAGAGCGAAATGGTTCTTCGTTTGCTGGCACCATTTCTGTAGCAAAAAGACTGGGCTTTACCACGCGAGGTTTTTCGTTTGCAGATAGCTTGCGTTTGCCAAATATCTCTATTCCGTCTGGGGTGGTGCGGAGGCTGAGGGAATCTATTTTGATAGTTGGATTTGTCATCCATTCCATGAGCTGCGTGCGTGAAATTTCTTTTACCGGATTTTCTGAATACATTTTGAGCATTGCAAAAGCGAGCAAACACATTGCGGCTATAAATAAAAAATTCTTTGGCCGCATAGGTGGCATTGGCGGCGGTTTTGGAGATTTTGGCGGTTCTGGCTTTTGCATGAAGGGAAAATAGAAAAATGTGAATCATTTTCTAACTTTTATGTATTAAGAGGTATTTATGGGAAAATATGTATGCAAGATAAGTGTTTTAACGTGGCTTGCTTTTTTGATTTTTGTTTTTTCTTGTAATGGTGAACGGAAAAAAGAACAACTAAAAAAAATATTTAAAGAAGATACTAAATGAAAATAGCTTTGTTATCCTTGTTTTTGCTTTTTGCCATACCTATTGTAGCATTTGCTCAATCTAATTTTTGTTATGCTGAAGAATTTTCTACTTCAACCAGTATTAGTTCTTCTAGCGTTCCTTCTTCTGATTCCTGTTGTTCATCGGGTTCAGGCGGTGGTAGTTCGTCTAGTTCTAGCGGCTCTTCT
>JAITFN010000011.1 GCA_031281345.1 Candidatus Fibrimonadaceae bacterium | reverse complement strand
ATTTTCTGGCAGTTCACTACCGGTCTCTATTATTTTGCGCCAAAAGTAATCCCCTTTGGAGTTCGCTAAATCCCAAACATTTTGGGCATCCCTCTTCCCATCTATTGACATTATCATAACCCCTTTCTGTGTACCTTTGCCACCAACGGCGAAAACGCTTCCTCCTTCTCCGTATTTCAGCTTTCTTATTGACTCTATAAGCTTCTTTGTGTCTTCTGCCAAAGAACCCACAAAAAGCATTCCCGTAATCTCGTTTTTTTCAATGATCGGTTCGTATATGGCATTCACCCACTCGCCACCTACATTGGCACGACCAACATATCTCTTCCCGCTAAGTACAGATTGCAGAACCGCATTCGGGCTACCGTCGTCATTTTTTGGGGAAACTTTAGTATTCACAAATCTTTTGCCGTCTCTTATAATGCTGGTGGAAACGCGAACCATAGTGCCGTCTGCTTGCTTGCGGAATATAGTTGCGTGAACATCGTTAAGTTTAGAAACAGCATCCACTACGGGAGATGGTTTTTTTGGGTCATAATTCATCTCTGCAGCTAGCTGGTTAAGGTTGCTGTTTGAATGGAGCCACTTTTCGTGCAAATTTGCCAGCCCATCGTTGAGTTTTGACAGCAATACTCTGTCGTATATCTGCACGGAGTTGTAAATTCCCCATGCAATTGGTTTCATATTTTCAATATTTTGCTTATCTATCTGCTCCCTGTTATGCGAAACTATTTGCTCCATTTTGCTTTGCGAAAGAACCACAGAAACAATGAGGGCAACAACTGTCAATAAAACTCCCGTAACTGAAAGCATGATTATTCTGAATGTCATGGAATGGAGCAATTTCATAATTTTGATGCCTCTTTACGATATTTTGATACAAATTTAGAAAATTACAAGACGTTAAAAAACATTTCCTTCTGCTCCCTCTTCTCCCTTTCACCTGTGGCAACATAAGGAGCGTTCTTGTTTTTCGTTAAAGCCAAGTAAAATAACGCCGTGCTTAGGGTAAAGGGTGTTGGGGTAAAGTCTTGAACTTGTTCGGGGTGGATTTGCAAATCCTTTAAAATGCGAGAAAGGGCTTTCATATCTTTTGTTTCGCAACCTGGGTGGCTAGACATTAAATAAGGCACAATTTGCGTTTTTAAGCCGTGTTTTTCGCAGATTTTTTGGAAAATGAACATAAACTTTTTATATTCAGCAAAATCCGGTTTTCGCATAATTTTAAGAACGTGGCTCTCGGTATGCTCGGGTGCTAGCTTTAATCTGCCGCTTGTGTGATGCAAAATGAGGTTTTCTGTGTAGAGGGTATTTTGCTCATTTGGGTTGTGCAAAAGCATATCGTGGCGAATACCGCTTCCTATGAAAACTTTTTTTATACCCTTTATATGCAAAACTTTTTTGTAAAGCTCATTCATCTCTTTATGGTTTGTGTTAAGATTTTGGCAGATTTTTGGAAATAGGCAGCTCACTCGCTTGCACTTGGAACACAAATCTTTATCCATTCCACCTATTTTGTACATATTTGCGCTTGGACCACCTAAGTCGCTTAAATTGCCTTTGAAATCTGGCAGCTCTGCTATTTCTTTTGCCTCTTTTAAAATGCTTTTTTCGCTCCTGCTCGCTATGAATTTTCCCTGATGCGCACTAATGGCACAAAATGCGCAACCACCAAAGCAGCCTCTGTGTGTTGTTATGCTGTGCTTTATCATTTCGTAAGCGGGAATGTTGCCTCTTTTTTTATAGCGAGGGTGCGGCTGCCGCATATAAGGCAAATCAAAACTCTTGTCTATTTCGCTCTCCGTCATCTGCGGGAAAGGTGGATTGATTATCAAGATTTTATCTTGAATTTTTTGAGTTATAATTTCAGTCGGAGTTTGTTCCAAAATTTTTGTGTTCTCAAAAAATTTATTGCTATCTGCTAAACAGTTTTCGTGAGAATATAATTCTTGTCCCGTATTGTGTGTTCCCAAATACGCAATCTGTTTTGTATCGTAAATATTTTTGCCACGTTGAAGTTTTTTTGCTATTTCTAAAATTGGTTTCTCGCCCATTCCGTAAACCAGCAAGTCTGCTTTGCTGTCGCAAAGTATGCTTGGCAGTAGGCGACCTTCCATAAAATCGTAGTGGGTTGTTCTGCGCAAAGAGGCTTCTATGCCGCCTAGAATCACGGGAGTGCGCGGAAAAAGCTGTTTTAAGATTTTTGAATAAACCGTAGTTGCACGGTCGGGGCGAAATCCGGCTTCTCCGCCTGGTGTGTAAGCATCGTCACTGCGCAATCTTTTGTTTGCTGTGTAGTGGCTGACTATGGAATCCAAGCAACCGGAAGTTATCCCAAAAAATAATCTAGGTTGCCCCAGTTTTTTGAAATCGCGCAAATCGTCTTGCCAATTTGGTTGCGGCAAAACGGCAACACGCAAACCATCGTTTTCCAAAATCCTCGCTATAACAGCGTGACCAAAAGAGGGGTGGTCAACATAAGCATCGCCGCTGACTATAACTACATCTACATAATCCCAACCAAGGGAATCCATTTCTTTGCGGGATATGGGGAGGAATCCCATTACACCTTGAACTTATCCATAGCCGTACGCAACTGCCCCGCCATTTTAGATAGCGTATCTGCATTTTGCTTCACTCGCAAAACTTCCTGCGAACTCTCTTTTGCCGCGCGGTTCATGCCGCTAACATTTGAACTTACATTGCTTGCACCCCTTGCGGCTTCGCCTGCGTTGCGTGCAATGTCCTTACTGCCAGTGGCTACTTCGTTTACGGATTTGGAAACGCGATCTACGCCCTTGGCTGCCTCGCCTGCGTTACGTGCTATGTCTTTGCTGCCTTTGGCCACCTCAACTATGGAATCTGAAACGCGCTTGGCATTGTTGCTCGCTTGACCAGCATTTTTGGCTATGTCTTTACTACCACTGGCTACCTCACCTATGGCACCGGCAACGCGCTTGGCACCTGAATTTGCCTGCGCAACGTTCCTTGCAATCTCATCGCTTGCCTTTGTCTGCTGCTTAACGTTTTTGGATATTGCCTCTACACCTTCATTTATTTTTTCTATTATCTGCGAAACATCTTTTATAACCGTCACCGCCTTGTTAGTGCCAGACTGTATGCCCTCTATGCGCATTGCTATGTCGTCTGCGCTTTGTGCGCTCTGGTTGGCAAGTTCTTTTATTTCACCAGCAACAACCGCAAAGCCTTTGCCTGCCTCGCCAGCACTGGCTGCCTCTATTGTAGCGTTTAGCGCAAGAAGGTTGGTTTTGTCGGCTATCTTCTTTATAACATCGGTAACTTGCCCTATTTCCTTAGCTGCAATGCCCAGATTGTTCATCACTTCGGTTGCGTCTTTGGATTTCACGGTCGCTTCACTGGCAACTGTGCTGGCATCATTTGCATTGCGGGATATCTCGTTTATGCTTGTGCTCATCTCATCTATTGCAGCCACTACTGTGTTCATATTTGCAGACATCTGTTCTGCCGCACCTGCCACTTCGTTGGCATTCACAGATGCTTCTTCAGCGGCGGCAGCCATATTGTGTATGTTTTCTGACACTTGTTCAACCGCACTTGCCACATTACTTACGTTTGCGGAGGCTGTTTCTGCACCGCTCGCCATTGCGTTGATGTTTGTTGCCACCTGCACAACTGCACCTGCCACCTCATTGGCACTAACGGAGGCTTCTTCCGCACCACTCGCCATTGCGTTGATGTTTTCTGACATTTGGTTTGTTGTTTTGGTTGCCTCATTGCTCTGTTGAAGGGTTTCTTCGCTGGCATTTGCAAGCAAACCGCTAACCGAAGATAGGTCTTCGGAAACAGAGACCAAACTGCTAACTATTGATTTTGCCTCGCCTATGGGTTTTCTAAGTACAGCCATTAGCTTGTTGAAATAGCCAGCCAAATCGCCTGTTTCATCTTTGGACTGCACCGGAATGGTTTGAGTTAAATCTCCTTCCCCAGACGTTATGTTTTTAAGAGCCTCAACCATATGAACCAAAGGCTTTGCAATGGATTTCCCAACGACTACGGCAATGACAATTGCGATTACAAAGCAGATAAAGCCTATCAAAATCATAACCTCAATTATTTGAGACAAGGTTTCCCCTACTTCTTGCTTCTCTACGTTTAGGAAAATTATCCAAGGGTAACCCGGAACCTGCGAATACAAGCCTATGAGCCTTCCGCCCTCGTGATCGTACTCCGAGCCTCCACGTTTTTCTCGGAGCGCGGTAGATACTATATCTGCCAAGGGTTTAAGCGAAGGGTCCTTTGCAACTTCTTTTATGGGATTGAACTGCTTATTCACCAAGTCTTTGTTTCTATGGGCTATTATGGTTCCTTCTTGGTCTATCAAAAATGGGAAACCGCTTTTGTACAAGGATTTCAGTTCTGTCACAAGGTTGGAGATAGCCGATGCGCCATCTTTGTGGGCTAGCAATACGCCTATCACAGGTGCATTTGCTTCATCGTTTTTTCTTATTGGCACGGCAAAAATCGCAACGAGCTTGCCATCGATTACTACCATCTCAATATTTCTTTCCCCAGCCATAGCCCGCTTAAAATAGGAGTTGTTTTTTATGTTAAGTGAGCTGCCCCGCACAAAATAAGTATCTCCTCCCGGAGTTACCATTGCCATATCAAGAGCATTGAGACGTGCGACATCGGGTTTCAGAGTTGTTGGCACAGTATTGGGGTCCATAGTCCTAGTCCTAGCCCTGCCTGCCACTTCCCCAAGTATATCGAGCTGACCATCCACCATGGATTTCAAGAATTTAGCATCGGTGTCGGCTTCGCTAGCTAAGAAGTGTAAACAGGATTCTTCCATAGCACTGCTGATTTTAAGCCCCACCACAACGAGCAGGGCAACAGTGCTTGCCAAAACAACTATTCCCATCAATAGGGAAATTTTAACGCTAAGTTTCATAGGTTACCTCAGAATTACTATGAGAATATAGTAAATTATTAACACAGACAACCACATATAAATGTATGGGATTTGCATTTATTGTTTTTTTGAAAAATTTTCTTAACAGACACTCGGTAAAGGTTTTGTATATGGGCATCTTTCACATTCTGGTAAAACATAAATATTTGGAGATAGCGTTATGGGCAAACTTTCACAGCTTAAATTATTTTCTCATTATTAGCCAATAAAACTTTATTTAACAAATCCACAGAATAATATCTTTTTTTGTTTAGCATTTCTATGAATAATTCCCTCAATTCTTTTATTATACCTTTTGATTTAGCTTTTATTAAAACGGCAATTGTTCCAATACAAGCAATAGACATTTCTTCTGCTATCGTTCTAGCCTTCTTATCGTCAATAAGCAAATAATCCGCATTTATTTCTTTGCTCAATAAAATAGCTTCTAACTCACCCTTATCCACAAGCTGTTCTGAATCATATTTTGAGCTTACTTTTTTCACATTATTTTCGTAATTATATATTTGCGGAATATTAAAAATTTCAACATAATTCAGTAATTCTTCCCATACTGCTTCTGGAATACTTACGCTTTCAAACAGTGAATCTAAAATGGAAAGTTTATCTATAACGGCAAGAGAAATTATTGGTCCGGTATCGGCAACTACTATCATACTTTTAACTTCTCTATGTCACAGGCTATATCTGCATAGTCTAGGTTGGACACAGGAATTTTATTCTCCGATAGGTATATTTCAAAATTTACCTTGCTCATTCCTGCGAGTTCAGCGGCTTTGCCTATTGAAAGCAAAGAACGTTGATAGCATTTTACTGCCAAAAAAAGCAACATATCTGTTTGCAATTCTTTTACCGAATTGCAAATATACGGAAAAACCGCAGACGGAATGTTAATCGTTAAGCAGGACTCGCTCATAACAATAATATAGAAATCTAAAACGCCTGCTCCAAGTCGGCGATAATATCGTCAATATGCTCAATGCCAATGGAAAGCCGAATGGTATTTGGCTTTACGCCCTGTTCCAAAAGTTCATCTCCGGTGAGCTGGGAATGTGTTGTGCTTGCCGGATGTATAACCAAAGATTTTGTATCTGCCACATTGGCAAGAAGGGAGAACAACTCCAGCTTGTCAATGAATTTCTTTGCCTGCTCCGCCCCACCCTTGATTTCAAAAGTGAAAATTGAGCCTGCACCCTTTGGGAAATATTTTTTATACAAGGCATTATCAGGATGTTCCGGCAAAGAAGGGTGACTAATGGATTCCACCTGCGGATGCTTGCTCAGATATTCCACCACTTTGAGCGCATTCTCTACGTGGCGTTCCACACGCAAAGACAGAGTTTCCAAGCCTTGAAGGAAAAGGAAGGAATGGAATGGGCTTATGGCCGCGCCGGTATCTCTCATCAAGGTGACTCGAATTTTTATGATATACGCGAGATTTCCCACCGCCTCGGTGAAAACTACGCCGTGATAGCTGGGATTTGGCTTAGACAAACCTGGGAATTTATCGTTTGCCGCCCAGTTGAATTTTCCCGAATCCACTATCACGCCTCCCATAACCGTTCCGTGACCGCCTATGAATTTGGTGGCGGAATGCACAACCACATCTGCGCCGTGCTCAAAAGGACGGAACAAATTGGGTGGCGAAAAAGTATTATCCACAATAAGCGGAATACCGTTCTTGTGTGCGATAGCCGCAAGCGCATCAATATCAACAATGGTGGAATTGGGGTTTCCAAGCGATTCCACAAACAATGCCCTTGTCTTTTCGTTAATGGCTTTTTCAAAATTCTTAGGGTCACTGCCATCCACGAATGTTGTGGTTATGCCCAAATCGGGCAGGGTGTTGGCAAAAAGGTTATATGTTCCGCCATAAATGCGTTTATCCGATACTATATTGTGCCCAGCTGTTGCGATATTTTGTACAGCATAAGTCACCGCCGCCATCCCTGAAGAGGTTGCCAAAGCACCTACGCCCCCTTCAAGAGCAGCCATGCGCTGTTCAAACACATCCGATGTTGGGTTCATCAAGCGAGTGTAAATGTTGCCAGCCTCCGTTAAAGCAAACCTTCCGGCAGCCTGCGCGCAATCCTTGAACACGTAAGAGGTTGTTGCGTAAATGGGCACTGCCCTTGCATCTGTGGTGGGGTCTGGTTTTTCTTGACCAGCGTGAAGTTGAAGCGTCTCAAATTTTCGGTTTTTCATATATTGTAAGGTAATATATAAATTTCTACCTTACACTCATCAAATGCAGCTCTTAGAGAAACTAGGCAAAATCCTGCCCTTTGTGGAAAATCCTGCCCGGTATATGGGGGGAGAAGCTAATAGCATAATAAAAAATAAAAGCGAGGTTCTGGCGAGCATGGCTTTGGTTTTTCCAGACCTTTATGAAATTGGAATGTCAAATAACGGAATGCGAATTTTATACAATGCGATAAACAAAGAAGCAGATTTGTTTTGCGAAGTCGCTTTTGCACCTTGGAACGATATGGCAAAGCTCATGCGAGAACATAACATTCCCCTTTACACGCACGCCTCTTATAGCGAGGTAAAAAGTTTTGATGCTTTGGGGATAACAGTACAAACCGAACTCAATTTCACGAATATCCCATATATTTTGGAACTCGCAAACATCACGGTTTTTGCTGCAAACAGAAATGAAAATGAACCCATTGTGATAGCAGGCGGCCCAGCAATGGCAAACCCGTTGCCAATAGCAGATTTTTTTGACTGCCTCTGCATAGGAGACGGAGAAATTTTGGCACCAAAAGCTCTGCGTATAATTGGCGAGGCAAAAAAAGCAGGCAAAAACAAAGCGGAAATTTTGGAGCAAATAGCAAAATTAGAAGGCTTTTACGTGCCGGCAATTCACAAAGAGATAAAATCCGTTAAAAGAACCTATGTTGAAAAACTCACAAAAGAACTTTTCCCAACAAAAAATCTAATAGCGAATATGCCGCTTGTGCACGACCGCTTTTGCGTGGAAGTTATGCGAGGCTGCACCCAAGGTTGCCGTTTTTGCCAAGCCGGATATTGGTACAGACCAACTAGGGAATTGGATGCAGACGATGTTTTAGACATTGCCAAAGAAGGGCTAAAAGCCACCGGCGACCGCCAACTTGGGCTTTTATCACTTTCCACCGCAGACTATTCCCCTGTTGAAAAAATGCTAGATTCCTTTATTGAAGACCCATTTTTCAAAAACATAGATGTATCTTTGCCCTCGCTTAGGGTTAGCAGTTTTGGCAGTAGCCTTGCGAATAAGGTTTATGAACTCAAAGGAGGGCGTAGCGCAACGCTTGCACCCGAAAGCGGCTCCGAGCGGCTCCGAAAATTCATAAACAAAACCATAACAAATGCAGATATTGAAGCCGCAACGCAAAGCGCATTTCAAAATGGGTTCAACAAAATAAAATTATATATAATGATAGGTTTTCCCACCGAAACAGAAGAAGATATACAAGACTTGGTAAAACTAACGGAACGCCTTTTGGAAATAGGACTTGCTTGCAACAAAAAATGCCAGATAAATTTGAGCGTAGGAATTTTTATCCCCAAAGCCTGGACACCCTTGCAATGGGCACCATTCGTGAAAAAGGAAAAGGCAATAGCACACATAAAAATTTTAAGAGACAAATTTTATAAGCATAAAAACGTAAAAGTTTCTTGGAATTCTTGGGAAACCGCACATTTAGAAGCAATATACAGCCGAGGCGGGCAAAATCTAGCCCCCTTGATTTACGAAGCATATAAAAGAGGCCAAGTTTTTGAAAGCGACAGCAATCATTTAAACCCAAGCGAGTGGGAAAAAATCAGAAACGCCCTCAACTACAGCGATGCTTGGCTTTTTGAAGAGATAAACCTAGAAGAAAATTTGCCCTGGGACATAATAGATGCTGGCATAAGCAAAAAATTTTTGCAAAGGGAATGGGAAAAAGCACACAACCCAAATGCAGAACCCGTACCAAATTGCAAATGGGGCAAATGCGGAGCCTGCGGAATCCCAGGCAACGGCAAAGACACCATTTTGGGAAAAATCCCCACGGGCGCACCCGTAGGGGCAACCCCCCGTGGTTGCCCTTCTTCCACCCCAGCAGGCGTTTTCCAATACAAAATCATTTTCCGCAAAACAAAAAGCAGCCGTTTTTTGCCGCATCAAAACACGTTATCGTTTTTCGAAAGGGCATTTGTGAAACTTGACATTCCAATAAAGTTCAGCGAAGGGTTTAGCCCAAAACCACGCATAGCAAACACAGGTGCATTGCCGCTGGGACTGGAATCTCTTTGCGAAATTATTTCCATTGAACTTTTGGAAAAACTGGATTTGGAGAATAAAAAAGCAGAGCTTGTGAAAAACATAAATGAAATTTTCCCCCAAGGCTTGGAAATTGTCTCAATAGAGCCTCTGAAAATAAAACTATCGGCGCAAGTTCCCAAATCCACGGATTACTGCATGGCAGGAGAATACCCAAGCGGGTTAGTGCAAAAAAAAGAGAGAAATGAACTCCCTGTGGTTTTAAATCACAGGGGGCAAAGCATAAATTTAAATGAGCATATTCTTTCAATTACTGAAGCAGAAAATGCCCTGCACATCACGGTTAAATGCAACGAGCAAGGTGCCACCGCAAGTCCTTTCACCATTTACAGCGGCCTATTGGACATAAGCGAGCAAGAGACTAGAGCTTTGAATATAGTGAAGATAAATGTTGGATATTGATTTTTTTTACTAATTTTTAACAAAATGTTAGGTGTTTTTGATTCAGGTTTTGGCGGTTTAACCATTCTCAAAGAGTTGGTGAAGGTTTTGCCTAATTACGATTTTGTGTATTTGGGAGATAATGCCAGGGCACCTTACGGAAATCGCAGTTTTGATAGCATATACCGCTATTCGCTTCAAGCGGTGAATTATCTGTTTTCCATAGGTTGCCCCCTTGTTATTCTTGCCTGCAACACGGCATCTGCAAAGGCACTTCGCACAATTCAGCAAAAAGACTTGCAAAGAATAGCCCCCAATAACAGGGTGCTTGGCATAATCCGCCCCCTTGCAGAAGAAATTGGCAAATTCACAGAAACCAAATGCGCGGGTATTTTAGGCACGGAAGGGACAATAGCCTCAAAGAGCTATTTATTGGAAATAGCAAAATTTTGGCCGGATTTGCACATAGAGCAAGAGGCTTGCCCAATGCTCGTTCCTTTGGTGGAAAACGCCCTACTGGAACATCCTGCCACAGAGGTATTTGTTAGGGAATATACTCAAAAAATTTTAGCAAAAAATTCCCAAATAGACACCCTAGTCCTTGGGTGCACCCACTACCCCCTGCTTCAGGAGATTTTTCTGAAAGTACTGCCCAAAAATATAAAAATTGTCTCTCAAGGCAGCATTATAGCCCAAAAAACGCTTGAATACCTAGCAAATCACTCGGAAATAGATGCCAGAATCAGCAAAAACGGCAAAATTCGCTTTTTGACCACCGATTCCCCGGAATTCTTTGAAAAAGGCGCAAAAGTATTCTGGAACACCCAAATAAAACCCGAAAGCATTTCACTACAGTAAGCAATGATTAACTTAATGTGGGAGTAGCTAGTAGTCGTCCTAGAAATACTGGTTTTTGTGGTTTTCCCACTAGCCATTCCCCACTAGCCTAGCGAGTTAATCAACATTTACTATAATTTACTATATTCTTAAATATGACTATTCGCACTCAAATTAACTTTGATGGCTGGCAAGACTACCGGGGCAACCCCGGCGGGGCAATTATTTATACCGAAACAAGCCATCATTCTTTGGTGCCTGTTAGAGACCAGTTAAATGAAAATGGAAACGGTTCTTTTCTTGACCCGAATTATGAAACCGGCACGGTTGGTCTTTTTGCCTATACCAACACCAAAGATATAAATAGAGCCATAAGAAACAAAGTGCGTTATCTCTTTTTTGGAACCCGCTACGAAGGTTCCAATGCCGACTATAAAAACAAGTATTTAATAATAGGCTACCAGCGAATAGATAAAGTAAAAGACGTGCGCAGTTTGCATTTGCAGCAGCACTTGAACGACCAAAACCCCACATTTTTAACCTTGGACTCCTGTATGGCTGCCTGGGGGCAAATGTACTTTGTCTCTTTTGAAGATTCATACATTTTGACAGATGAAATTTTGCACGAATGGGGCTATTCTGGCCGTGCTGCAAGGCCGCTCCGCACCATATTCAAAGAAGAACACGCCAAAATTCTAGTGGAATATTTTGATTCAAAAACCAACCTCACAGACGAGTACATAGACACCATATTAGAGTATAATGAGGAAGAATAGTGGTTAGGTTGATATATCTATTTGCATTTTTAATCGCCGTAGTCCAAATATATGCCCAAAGCCTAAGCCCAGCACAGGCACAGATGTTACAGGCGCAAATGCTTCAGGCACAAACAAATCCTATGGCACGGGCCTCGGCTTCGGATATTGCCGCTGCAAGAGAAATTTTGAATGCCAGGAATTTTCAAGGTTCTAATTTCAATAATTTCAATAACTTAAATGCAATACCAGACACCCTGAGCAATATCAATTTTGCAGAACCGAAAAGAGATACCAATATCACTTTCAATGATTCAAGCTTATTTGACGAAAAAAAGTTCATGCGCTACGAAAACATAATTTTCTCCCAAAGCCTGCCTAGCGCATTTTTTGAGGTTCAAGGCATAATTCCGGCAGATTATCCGTTAAAACAAGGTGATTATTTGGAGCTTTCTCTTTGGGGTGCGGTGGAAAAGCAGTTTACATTATATGTAAATAACCAAGGAAATGTATTTGTTGAGGGTGCAGGCCTCATAAATGTTGCAAACCTAAGCCTTGGCGAAGCCGAAAAACTGATAACCAAAAAATTGCAAAATGTGTATTCTGGCATTGTTCAGGGCAGAATTTCTGTGAATTTGCGAACAACAAAGCTCTCGCCCACCAAGGTATTCGTTATGGGTTCCGTGAAAAGACCGGGCGGCTACGATTTGCCAGGGAATGCCAATGTGTTTTTAGCGCTTTACAAAGCCGGAGGCCCAGACGAATACGGTTCTGTTAGAAACATAATTATTCGCAGGGCAAACGGAGATTCTGCAAAAGTAGATTTATACAATTTTCTTTTAAGGGGACAAAAAATTGGCGAAGGTATTTTAAGAGATGGCGATTTGGTTTTTATACAAAAAGCTGAAAAATTGGTTAAGGCAACTGGAACAATAGGAAGGCCTGCCATTTATGAATTGAAAAACGGCGAAACCCTTAGCGACTTGCTTGCCTTTGCTGGAGGCTTGCTCCCAAACACCGAACATACCGTAAACCTTTGGCGAATAAATAAGGAGACTGGAGCCCCAGAGGTTTTTGACCCAGGAACAGCAAAAGATTTTGCAAACCGCAAAAAAGTATTTCAAATGCAAGATGGAGATAGCATTTTTGTTTTCGCAAGCACCAAGCACAATACCAATGCAATTCAAGTTACAGGCTCGGTTTTTTACCCAGGCTATTATGTATGGGAAGAGGGTATGTTGATTAAAGATGCTATTGCCTTGGCGGGTGGGCTTTCTTCTGAAGCGTTTAAAGATAGAGCCATTGTTGAGCGGATAAATGCAGATTCTAGTTTTTCTTATTTTTCTGACGACTTTGACGGCAACAGAAATTTAAAGCTACTCCCTGGCGATAACGTGGTTGTTTTGGATTCCAGAAGATTGAAAAATTGGAGAATGGTTAGTGTAACTGGTTTTGTAAAAGATCCGCACGACTTTGAATGGCAAGAGAATTTAGACGCTCTTGATTTGGTAGCTTTGTGCGGAGGCTTTTTGCCAAATGCCATGAAGAACGAAATAACAATTGAAAGGCTTATTGAAGGCAAACAAAAAACAGAAATCATCAACTTGCCTATAAAAAACGAATTGAGCGCAAAAAACAATAAAAGTTTGACTTTGATGCCAGGCGATAGGATTGTTGTGAAAATGGACACTTCTTATTATGAGCACGAAGTTGTGGCTCTCACCGGAGCTTTTAAAAACCCTGGCTTTTATTCGCTTGTAAAACGCGGCGAAACATTCAAGAGTTTCATAAATCGTTTAGCCATTATTGACGAAGCGGCTTTCATAAAAGGGGGGCAGTTGTTTCGCAGAGTGCCCAAAGCCTCTGACATTACCTCTACCGCCTCCACATCCTCTATGCTTTTCAATGCAAAAATAGACACTACTGCTCTTCCTAAAACTTCAGATACAACTATCACAAGCTACAGAATAAATTTTGATTTTGAACGCGTTTTGAAGGGCAAAGATAAAGACATAGAATTGCAGGCAAACGATTCTATTTACATACCTTTTGAAATGCTAACAGTAAATGTCATAGGCGAGGTAATAAGTCCGGGGCATATTCTGTGGCAAAAAGGCTGGAACGCTTACGACTACTTGAACGCAGCAGGCGGGCTTACCATAACCGGAGACGATGACCGCATTGTTTTAACTTATGCAAATGGCAGCAAAACAAAAATAAACAAAGCAAAAGAAAAACCAAACCCTGGCTCTACCATACAGGTATTTTACAAGCCTATTCCCGAGCCAACCAAATGGACAGAAATTGTTACCGCTATAGGTACTTTGGCAACTGCTTTTGCAGTGGTCGCAACTCTATATTTGAAATAACTATATTATCATTATATTCAAAATAGAGAGGTTTTTATGGCTTTTTTTGTTCCTTTTGTGCTAGGTGCTGCTGCTACTGCGGTTGGTCTTCACATTTACAAATATAAAAATTGCGGCAAAGATGAATGTTCTTGCGGCTGCGGAGACAAATGCGAGTGCGAACCAGAGTGCGACTGCGGCTGCAATTCTTCGGTAAAGAAGAAGGTTACCGAAACAGCCGACCTTGCTCTTGAAAAAATCAAAAGTGGGCTGCACACTTTGGAAAACAACATCAACGAATCCACTCTGGATAAAATAAAGAGCGGATTGCAAACTGCAGAAAGCAAAATAGTTTCTCTGCAAGAAAAGTTGAAAGAAAAGAAAGCCGAATAAAGCTTGAGGCTTGGGGAGTGGCTACTCAGCGTATTTGAACATATTATCAATGCAACGTTTTGCAGCAGCCAAAACGTCTGTGTTAAGTTTAATCTCTTTTGCTTTTTCTGGTTCTTTAAGTGTTTGCAAAATATTTTCCAGAGAATTGCTCTTCATATATTTGCACATATTGCAACTGCCTATAAAGCGGCGTGCTGGTAGCTCGCTTTGCAAGCGTGCGCTTAGCCCGCATTCCGTTAAAAGCAAAACGGGTGTATTTTCTGGGAGGTTGCGAATGTAGTCCAGCATTTGAGATGTGCTTCCAACAAAGTCGCTGAGCATTGCAACGCCCGGGCTGCATTCCGGGTGGCTCGCTATACGAAGTCCCTCGTTTTGAATTCTGAAGTATTTTATCAAATCTGGATCGTATTGTTCGTGAACATAGCAGGTGCCAGTGTGAAGCACAAGTTCTTTTTTTATTCCCATTTTTTCCAATTCGTTTTTCAAATTTTCGCCCATGAGTTTGTCTGGCAAAAATACGATTTTATCGTTTGGGATATTGCTAACTATTTTTAACACGTTTGAGCTTGTAACGCAAACATCGCAAGCGGCTTTAACATCTGCGGTTGTGTTTATGTAGCATACAAATGTGTGCTTTTTATATTTATTTCGCAAATCTTTGACTTGTTCGCCCGTTATGCTGCTTGCAAGGCTGCACCCTGGGTTTGCGCCTGGTATAAGCACCCTTTTATCTGGGTTTAAAATTTTCGCAGTTTCGCCCATAAATTCCACAGCAGCGAAAATTATTGTTTGAGCTGGCGTTTCCATAGCGTTTTTGCTGAGCTGGTAAGAATCTCCGTTGTAATCTGCAACGCCAAGGATTATCTCCGGTGCAACATAGCTGTGAGCAAGTATTGCTGCATCTCTCTCTTTTTTCAAATCGTTTATCTCGTTTATAAGCCCAACCAGCTTTTCGCAGGTTTCCATTGAATACTGACAAAGCACAGTTCCATTCTGCACGGAATGCAATTTATTGTACAAGTCTATGGCTTGCATCAAAACACCTGCCTTGCCTTGGCGGTTTTGTTGCTAGGAGCAGCAGGAGTGGAAGTATTGCTGAATATGGTGGCACCGCTTTCTTTTGGTTGCTCAAAATGCTTACCATCACAATCCTCAATTTCTGGAGACGCAGCGGTGTAAAGGCAACCTGTGAATTGATTGCAATATGAGCCAGCTATTTTGCCAGTGTAGTTGCAAATTTTTCTTGAAATAACTCCCTGAGGAACTGGAAATTGTAGTTCTGGCAAATTTTTATGAATTTCCGGCATAGAATTCAACCACACCGGCAGTGCATCTTCTGTGCCTGTGTGCCCTGGCCCCATCGGTAAAAAATCATCCGTTCCAATCCACACGCCCATTGTGTATTGCTTGGTGAAACCTATATACCACGCATCTGTATAATCGTTTGTGGTTCCTGTTTTGCCGCCGCTTGGATGGTGAAAACCGCTCGCCCACACTTTTGCGGCTGTTCCACCCGTATTTACCGTTTGTAGCATTGAAACCATAAGATAAGCGGAGGGCCTTTTCAAAACCTCGTGCTCAACCTTGTAGTTTTTTTCTATCACTTCTCCGTTTTTGCCAACTATAGCCTCTATATAATGAGGTTCTATTCTAGTGCCAAGATTTGGAAAAACCGTGTAAGCACTTGTCATTTCCATAAGCGTTGCGCCCACCGAGCCTAAAGCAATGCTTGGCACCGCCTGCAAAGGGGATTTTTTCACTCCAAACTTGCGCGCATATTCCACAACATTTCTAAGTCCATATTTCATACCAACTTGAATTGCCGGCAAATTTTGAGAAAGCCCAAGTGCTTTCCGATAGCTCATCATACCCTTGAATTCCTTTGAATAATTGCCGGGTCTCCAAAACTTTGCCGTGTCCACAGGGTCTGGAATAGTTATGGGAGCATCATTTACCGAATCGCAAGGAGATGCACCGTTATCCATTGCGGTTGCATAAACAAAGGGCTTGAACGAAGAACCTGGCTGCCTTAGAGTTTGCACCGCGCGGTTCCATTTGCTCTCGTTGAAATCTTTTCCGCCTACCATTGCCCTAATTGCACCTGTTTCGTTCTCTATCAAAATAACGGCCACCTGTGCTTGTCTATAACGCGAAGAATCTGGATAAATTGTTTTTGCCGTGTCTTTTGCCAAATAATTTATAGTGAAGTCTGCGTAAACAGAATCAAATTTATTGAGAATACTGTCATTGTGCATATTATATTTTTTTACCAAGTTAAGTTTCCAAATAGCGCGCTGACGAAGCCGTCTGTCAACTCTTGCCCTTTGCTTCAAGGCGGCTGCTTCAACTATTTGCTGCGCATTTGGGTCTATGGTGCTGTAAATTGAAATGCCATCTGCATAAAGAGAATTTTCACCATATTTATTTTCCAAGTATTTGCGTATATCTTCCATATAATACGGTGCTATGGTAGAGTCTATTTTTGTTTCGGTAGTCAGTGGCATATTAATGTAGTTGTTATAATCCTCTTTTGAAATATAGCCTGCATCTCTCATAGCGAACAAAACCGTGTTTCTGCGGGCAATGGCGGCTTCAGGTTTGCGGTCGGGGCGGTAGGCTTCTGGGCGTTGGAGCATTCCTGCAAGCACGGCTATTTCGGGAACGGTAAGTGAATCCAAAGGACGGCCAAAATAAAACTGCCCCGCAGACTGAAACCCATAATTTCCACCAGCTAAATAAACCTCGTTCATATAAAATTCTAAAATTTCCTCTTTGGTGTAGGTTTTTTCCAAGCGAATGGCGGTCATGGCTTCGCGTATTTTGCGGGTGATTGAACGTTCCGGCGTTAAAAATAAAAGCTTCGTGAGCTGCTGGGTCAACGAACTTGCCCCTCTCATTTTGTTGCCTGTTCTAACACTCTCAAGTACTGCGCTTGGAATAGCAAGGGGATTCATACCCCAGTGGTTCCAAAATTTGCGGTCTTCCGTTGCCAAAACAGCATTTTTCACTATATCTGGAATGCTGTCTATGGGGGTCCAAATTCTTTTTTCCACAAAAAATTCGTGAACTAAAATAGAATCTTTATCATAAATTTTTGTTATCAAGCGAGGTTCTATGGTTTCCAGTTTTTCAAAAGAAGGCAGTGTTGAAGCGAGTTTAAACCACACTATGCAAATAGCCACAAAGCCCAAAATCACGGGAAACCCAAAAACGAGAATCCATAGCAATTTTTTTTTGCCCAAATCCCTAATTGGCCTTATTACGCTAGAAACATTTTCTTTATGCCCACTTTGCATAAATCGTAATGTAGAAAATTCTACATTTAAAAAATGAATTCAATCGCTTATGCTCTTTTTAAACTTTTGCCCAAAAATGCCATTAGCAGGGCTTTTGGGAATTTTTCAAGGGCAGAAATTCCTATTATCAGCAGTTTGTCTGCTCAGTGGTTTGCAAAACGCTATAAAATAAACTTGGAAGAATCGGAGGTTCCTGAAGAGGGCTTTGCCAATATTCACGAACTTTTCACAAGAAAACTTAAAAGCGATGCCAGAATTATAGAGGACAATGCCGAGGTTGTTTGCCCCGTAGATGGAGTTTTAACGGCTTTTGGAATGCTCACCGAAAAACCGGAATATATGCAGGCAAAGGGAAAATACTATCGTTTGAAAAATTTGCTCCGCAATAAAGAGCTTGCTCAAAGATTCGTTGGAGGAGTATGGGCAACCATATACCTTTCACCGCACAACTACCACCGCATACACTCCCCTGTTTCGGGAAACGTGACCGCCGCTTATTATTGCCCCGGAGCACTGTGGCCTGTGAATGCAGGAAGCGTTGAAAAAGTAGAGGGGCTTTTTTCGATAAACGAAAGACTGATAACCCAAATCAACACCTATGATGGCGGCGAGGTTTTACTAGTTAAAATAGGAGCCACAAATGTTGGGCGCATTTCCGTTGACTACAAAAAAGACTGGTTCACAAACTCAATGCCACCAATAGCAAGCCGCAAAGCTCTTTTCACAAAATGGGAACCAGAACAGCAAATTTACGCTTACACAAAAGGCCAAGAAATTGCCCGCTTTGAAACGGGCAGCACAGTTATACTAATTTGCAACAGGGCAATTCTACAAAGAACCAAATACCTCTTTGCCGAATTTGAAGGCAAAAAAGTAAAAATGGGACAAGCCTTGATGGTTTAAACCTTAAATCAAAGCCCTGGCAAAATATCTGCTGCTCTGTGGAACTCGTTGCTAGAAACGCAGTGCCCTGTGTTCAGAAGTTTTTGCAGCCAAGATTTTTGCTTTGCCTTGTCTCTAGCTTCTTCTGCCATACTTGCTAACTTGAACTCAACTGGGCAAACTTTTGCGCCTTGCGGGAATTTTTCCAAAAGGGTTTTGAAAAGTGTTTCGGCGTTGTCTTTTTTGCCGGCATCCAGCATGCACATAGCCATCCAATACAAAGAGTTCTCTGCAAGCTCTCCCGTTTTTACTGTTTCGTAAATTTGCTTAAAGCCATTATAGGCAACAGCATATTCACCCCTCAAGTAATCTGCGCGAGATGCGTTGTATAGAGCTTCCATTTCGGCATTATGTTCTTTTGGCTGCTCGTGTTGCACAGGTTTAGCCGCAGATTTTGTCCCGCCTTTTTGCCCCAAAAGCCTGTCTAGCCTAAATGTTATTTCTTCCATGCGCGCTTCGGATTTATCGCCTTGGTCGTTGATTCTGGAACTCAAATCCGCAAAGTCTGCTTTTAAGCGCGATAAACTTTTGGACTGCTCCGATTCTAACGAGTCTAAAACTCGCACAAGGGAATCTATCCTTCTATTCACGCTTGCCGCAGAACTATCGGTTGCGTTCTTAATTTCTTTTGTGCGCAACACCGTTATGCTTGAACAAGAGCATAGCGCCACGCACAACAGGCATGCAAAAGAAAAAAGAATTTTCATAGAGCTAGTTGTTTATTTTAACTCTAAACGCTGCACGGCGGTTTTGCGCCCAGGCTTCCTCTGAGCTGCCTGCTGCCTTGGGTTGTTCCTCGCCATAACTCACTTTTGTGAGGCGGCTAGATGCAACGCCATAATTCGTTAAGAATTTCACAACTGCATCTGCTCTGCGCATTCCAAGCCCTAAGTTGTAGTTCTCTGTTCCACGTTCATCCGTGTGCCCTTCCGTTAAAACGGTAAAGCGGGATTCGCGCTTCAGAATGGTGCCAACTTCCGTGAGAATATCTTTTGCGCTAGCGGTGAGAGTTGCTTGGTCAAACTCAAAATAAACGTCATCAGACATTATTTTGTTCATAAGTTCTTCCAAGCGTCTGCGCTCTGCTTCCAGAGGATCTTCTTGGGGTGCCTGCCTTACAGGTTCTTCCCTAACGTATTCCCTCTCCGGTGGTGGCGGTGGTTCAACGTACACGGGCTCTTTCTTTTTTGCGCAGGCAAAAATGCCTATGCAAAAACCGATTGCTAGAATTGGGACTGTTGCTTTCATGGTGATTCTCCTTTGATTAGGTTTGACCACACGGGCGAAGAATTTTCACCCGCATTTGTTATACGTGTAACGCCGCTACCATCGCGGCGCATTATGTAAATTTGCGAGCTTCCAGAGCGGTTGCTGGAGAATGCTATTGCCATTCCGTCCGGCGACCAGGTTGGACGCTCATTATTTCCTTCAGAAGTTAATCTTTGAACATCGCTGCCATCTATGGAGCTTGTGTAAATATTGAATTTTCCGCCTTCCATTGAGCAGTAGGCAATTTTATCTCCATCCGGCGACCAAACCGCACTCTCGTTGTATTTGCCCATAAAAGAAACTCGTTGCATATCGCTACCGTCTTTCAGAGCCATATATATCTGCGGTGCGCCGCCTTTATCGCTTGAAAAAAGGAATGCTGTTCCATAAGGGCTCCAAGATGGGCTAACTTCTATGTCTTTGGTGTAAATCAAGCGGGCAGCATTTCCAGTTTGAGGGTTGCCCAGCCAAATATCCGTTCCGTTTTGCCCTATTATTGAAAAAAGAAGTGTTCCGTCTTTGGGATTTACAGCAGGGCCAAAGGCTTGGTCTATTTGAGGGAAAAGGTGTTTATCTGAGCTGCCTCCCAAATTCCTTTCAAAAATCTGAGGCTTGCCATTACGCATGCTTGTAAAATATATTTTGGAATTATCCCTGCTCCAAGCGGGTAAAAAGTTCACGCTGTTGTCCCTAGTTATTTGCTTTCTGCGAAAACCGTCATAATCTGAAACTACAATTTGCTTTTTGCCGTCTATTTTGCTGACAAAAGCTATTTTGGTGGACGCAAAACCCTGAACACCCCAAAGCTGATATACTATGTTGTCTGTGCATTTGTGAACCGATGTGCGAATTTGCTCCAAAGGACCTATATAGGCAAAGCCTTTTACCAATTCTTGGGAAGCTGTTGCATATAGCCTGCATTCCAACGTTGCCTGATTTCCAAGCAATGAAAGCGAGCCGGTTACATAGTGCTTTGCCTGGGCACGTGAAAGGGTTAGCAGGTTGTATTGTTCCAGCTCAACCGTTGTAAAGCGACCGCTCAGCAGAAAATCCCTAGCAAGGGTTTTATGGGGAAGCTCGTCTAGCTTGCTCCAATTGCCTTTGTCTAAATCAAAATTCACAACCCCTATGGGCATAGTTTTATCTGTTGAAACAGATATATCCATAGTTATAGTATCTTGCTGCGCATATAGGCTCGCAAAAAACAACAAAAATATGGCTATGCAGAATTTCACTAGGTGGTAATATAGAAAAAAATTGTGAGATTGTAATTCATTTCCCAGCTTCCAACCAATTATTCCCCACCATTGCATTAGCAACAATCGGAACATCCAAAGGCAAAGCATTTTCCATTTCATTTTTTATCATTTGCGAAAATTCAACTGCCTTTTCCGCAGGGCATTCAAAAACAAGTTCATCGTGAACTTGCAAAAGCATTCTCAGCGGCAAGTTTTCTTTTTTTATTTTGCTCTGCAAACGAAGCATAGCTTCAACAATCAAATCTGCCGCGCTGCCCTGAATTGGCGTGTTCATAGCTACACGTTCCGCCGCCGCTCGCTCCTGATGGTCGCTTGCGTTCAACTCGGGCAAATAACGCCGCCTCTTTGCCATTGTTTCCACAAAGCCATTTTCCTTTGCAGATTTCACAACTTCCTCAAAATATTCCTTCACCTTGCTGTAAAAACTGAAATACCCATTTATGAATTCCACGGCTTTGGAACGGGCAATGTGCAAATCCTTTGCAAGCCTGAATGCACTCATTCCATAAATTATCCCAAAATTCACAACCTTTGCCGCCACCCTCATTTCGTGGCTAACCTCGTTCGTTCCAAAAATTTTCGTAGCCGTTATGCTGTGAACATCCTCTCCTTTTAAAAAGGCGTTTTTCAGCTCTGGGTCTCCGCTCAAATGAGCTAACATTCTAAGTTCTATTTGCGAATAATCAACAGAAATTATTTTCCAGTTTTTTTGGCTTGGAACAAATGCCGCTCTTATTTTTTTGCCTTCTTCGCTCCTAACTGGAATGTTCTGCAAATTTGGGTTCACACTTGAAAGCCTGCCTGTGGCTGTACCCCAAGGTAAAAATGTGGTGTGTATGCGGTTTGTTATGGGCGATACCAATTTTGGCAAGGCTTCTGTGTAACCGCCTTGCAGTTTTTGAAGCTCGCGCCAACTCATAATGCAACTCAAAATCGCATTGGATTCTGTGCTTTCGGCGAGCATTTCCAAAGTTTCGGCATCTGTACTCGGACCACTCGCATTTTTTTTGAGCACAGGGAGTTTTAGTTTCTCATACAAAATATTAGCAAGTTGTTTGTGCGAAGCTAGATTAAAATTTTCACCTGCTATTTCAAAAATTTGTTCTTCAAGCTCTGCGATCTTTTTCTGAAATTCCGCATTTAGAGCGGCAAGTGCCTCATTGTCTATTGAAATGCCAAGGCCTTCCATTTCGTAAAGGCATTTTATCAAAGGCATTCCCCTATTTTCAAAAAGCTCAGACAGATTTCTCTTTTTGAGTTCTCCTTTATTCTGTTCCCATTTTGAAAAAAGCAAAGCGGCATTTTCTGGCTCGCTCTTGTTATACGCACCAGGATTTAAAAGCCACTGTGCAAAAAGAACATCCTTTGCATTGTCATTTGGCCATTCTTTCCAAGAGGGAAATAATTCATTCAAATAATGAAAAAATTTCTTTGCATTGTAAAACGCAAGTTCCACATCTCGCTTTGCTAAAATCTCCTTTATCCATTCTTCAAAGAGTGTTTTGTCTTTGGATAGCTCGTAATATTTATCTTTGTTTTTGCTAATGGTAATCGCTTCGTTTTCAAGTGAAAAAGCCAAAATTTTCGCGGAACTCAAATCTGCATCCATTTTTTGCAAGGCTTCTGCACTATCAACAATGGTTCTTTCTGATTTTGGTTGCAAATCGAAAAATATGGATGGATATTCGCTAACGCTTGGCAACAATGGAATGAGGCTCGGTATTTCATAATCTATGAACAGTTTGTACAAGGCATCTTTGTCTAAGCCTTTGTAGCGCAAATCTTCGGGTTTATAGCCAAAGTCGTGTTCGCTTTTCAAGGTCACCAATTCCTTGCTCAAAAAAGCTTTTTCCTTGCCCGTGATTAAAAGTTCCTGTTTTGCTTTTGGGAGTTCTGAAAGATTATTGTATATATTTTCCAAATTCCCAAATTTCGTCAAAAGCTCTACCGCACTCTTTGGACCTATTTTTGCAACCCCAGGTATATTGTCGGAAGAATCTCCAACAAGGGCGAGGTAATCCACAATTTGCTCTGGACTAACTCCAAACTTATCTTTAACCTGTTGAATACCAATATCTATTCCCTTTGCACCACTTTCAATTTGATATATGTGAATTTGGGAATTCACAATCTGCGCCATATCTTTGTCTTTGGTCACCAAATATACGAGGTAATTTTTTTTCGCTGCAAGTTTTGCCACCGATGCCATTACATCGTCTGCTTCAAAGCCTTCGCAACCGAGAATGGGGATTCCACATTTTTCAAGGGATTCGTTGAGATATGGCATTTGCTCCACCATTTCTGGAGGCATTGGGGCACGGGTTGCTTTGTATTCGGAATAAAGTTCGTTTCTGAAAGTTTTTCTGGACACATCGCGTACAATAGCAAAATAATCCGGTTTGTGGCTTTTCACTATTCGAAGTATTGCCCCCCAATACCCGTGCAAAAGCGACACAAGTTGCCCTTTGCTATTCCTGAGCGGGTTTCTTGCATAAGCATAAAACATACGAAAAGCAAGTGCAGATGAATCTATAAGAAATAAACGAAACATTATTTAAAAACCTCCTGATGGTCATATTTGCTATGGTTGTTGAAATTTAGAAATTTTTTTTCTAAATTTCCCCAATGTATCCACTTCTCGCGCTACCAATAGCTTATTTGCTAGGCTCAATACCAACGGCGGTTTGGGTTGCAAGAATTTACAAGAAAATAGATATAAGAGAATA
>JAITFN010000042.1 GCA_031281345.1 Candidatus Fibrimonadaceae bacterium | reverse complement strand
CCCTACACGTCCACTCAGTCCCACCAGCTCCGCCGACCCCCCCGCCGGCCGCCCCCCCGGGCGGGCGCCCCCCCCCCCCCCCCCCCACACAACACACATCGCCAAATGCAACCAGACGCGGTTTAAACGCCCTAGAATCGCAAAACTTGGCTTGGGAGTTGTTTTTTAACCCTATGCTTGCAAAGTGCCCTGAAACGCAATCTATGAACCTAGACCTTGCGGCACAGGCTCTAACTGAATGTTTTTGAGGGGCAAAATGTTGCACGGGGGTAATATAGTAAAATTAATTTTCTATATTCCTACTATGAAAAAGAAGAATGTCCTTATAAGCGATATTGCAGAAACCAGCAAAATAGGTTTGGCTAGCGTTTTTGCGGGCATTTTTTGCCTAATTTTTGCCATAATTTACACTTTTATTCACTACGCAAATAAGGAATAAGGAAAATCAATGCTAGAATACTTTATCACATTTACTTCGCAAAAGCCATTAGTTGAATGGTGCATTACAGTTGCAAAATTTGCCTTTATATTTATTCCGCTCGTTTTCATAGCCCTTATGATAACCCTAGAAAGGCGTGGGGCAGCCTTTATGCAAGATAGGCAAGGACCTAACAGGACAGGCATTCCGCTTTTTTCGTTTTTAGGGCACATAAGGCTTTTTGGCCTTGTTCAAAATGGCGCAGATGGTTTAAAACTTTTCACAAAAGAACTGTTTGAACCACGCAAAGCTCACGGTTTTTGGTTTAAGTTCGCACCGGCCATTCCTTTTATGGTGGCGTTTTTATCGCCAGCGGTTATTCCGTGGTTTGGGCCAATGGTTTTTGAATGGGGCGGCAATTTGGTGCAAATAAGCGGCTCAATTTTGGATTTGGATATTGGCGTGCTTTGGCTTTTTGCATTTGGCTCTCTGAGCGTTTATGGAACCGTGCTTGGATCTTGGGCTTCTAACTCCAAATATTCGCTTTTGGGCGGTATGCGAGCTGGAGCTATGATGATAAGCTATGAGGTTTCAATGGGGCTTGCCCTGCTGGGTATGTATATGCTGGTGGGTAGCTTTAATTTGCAAAACATAGTAGCTTGGCAAGAGACGCACGGCTGGGGAATTTTGGTTCAGCCCGTTGCGTTCATAATTTTTTTGGTATCTCTTGTGGCAGAAACTGGCAGAGCCCCTTTTGATGTGGCAGAGGGCGAGTCTGAGCTTGTGGCTGGTTTTCACACCGAGTTCAGCGGAATGCGTTTTGCCATGTTCTATATGGGTGAATACGCGCACATAGCCATAAACTCCGCATTGCTTGCGACATTATTCTTAGGCGGTTATAGCATTCCCTTTGTTAGCACAGAATATTTGAGAGAGCACGGTGCTCAAGCACTCGCCGTTGTTTGCGGAGTGTTCGTGGTTGGAATTCTACTATTCTTGAGCCTTATGTATCGTTATGCAAAATGGTACGAAAAATCCAAAGCCTCAGACAGAGCTATTCGCTTAAAGGAATGGACTTTGTACAAGGTTCTCGGGTGGCTTTCTGTGCCGGCTCTGCTCGCTACCTGCGGAGCATCTATCTATTTTGCAAATATCATAAATGCAGAAAGTCTTGCAGCAGCCTTGATAGCGGCAGCAATTCAAATTTTGGTCCTTTTGCTTAAAATGTGCATTTTCTGCTGGCTGTGGATATGGTTCCGCTGGACCCTGCCCCGCTTCCGCTACGACCAAGTTATGCACCTAGGCTGGATTATTCTGCTAAATGTTGCTCTTGCAAATTTGGTGATTACCGCTATAGTGGCAAAACTGATGTAAAACTTGACAAAGAGCCTTTTTTTTACTATATTTGTAACTCTAAATTTTTGAGGTTTTTATGTCCAAGCTTAATATTGAAGCTCTGCACCAAGAGAACAAAAAGAAAGATACCTTTGATTTTCGTGCTGGCGACACCGTCACGGTCAATGTTAAAATTATGGAAAAAACCGCAGACGGTAAGGTAAAAAGCCGCATTCAGCCCTTCAAGGGCGTGGTTATTCAACGCAAAGGCACCGGCATAAGTGCCTCCGTAACCGTTCGCAAAATTTCAAATGGCATTGGGGTTGAACGCATTTTTCAAATACACTCCCCCTTAATAGATTCCATTGCGGTAGATACCCACGGCAGCGTACGCAAAGCTCGCATTTATTATATGCGCGAATTGCACGGCAAAGCAGCCCGCATAGCAGAGCGCAAAGTCCACGCCCCAGTAGAAGCCACTGGCGTTGTTGCCGCTACCACAGAAGAACCTGCTCCTGCTACTACTACCCCAAACTAGGGTTTTCTAAATCTCTTTTGCTTAAAATAGGCTCGCTTATGGGCCATTTTATGGCTATCTTTGGGCAGTCCCAAGCATAGCCAGCTTCTTCGGCTCCGTTATATACGGAACTGCATTTGTATTGAACCTCGGCAAAATCAGAAAGCACGCAAAATCCGTGTGCAAAACCGAGCGGGATATAATAGAATTTTTTGTTCTCCTCGCTTAGTTCCACTGAGTGCCATTTGCCGTAAGTGGGGCTGTTTTTGCGAATATCAACGGCCACGTCCCAAATTTTTCCGTGGGTGCAACGCACAAGTTTTTCCTGCCCGGGATTTTTTTGGTAATGCAAGCCGCGCAAAGTGTTTTTCACGGAACGGCTGTGGTTGTCTTGTACAAAAATCGTTTCTATGCCAATGGCTTTAAATTTCTCTGCATTGTATGACTCGTAAAACCAACCACGCGAATCGGGAAATACATCCGGTTCAATAATTAAAAGGCCATCAATTTCACATTTCTCAACTTTCAATTACAGCCTCCAATTCCTTTTGAATTTCTGGCAACATTTCAAATTCTTCGTGGTGCAAGGCACTGATTTTTTTGCAAAGCAGGGTTAGAATTTTGGAATCGCTTGAACTTGAATATTTTTTTTCGTTTATGCTCTGCAATATGGAAATCATTTTTTCAATATCTTGTTGATGAGGATATGAATGCATAAAACTGCGGAAGGAGTTTATGCCTGCTTTGAAATTTTCATTATCGTTTCTCTCTATGATATACATTATTTTAGGCAAAACCTGAGTATCTAAAAAATTCAGCAAATTGCCATTAAAGCTATTTAAATCTCCGGTTAAATGAATGGTCAAACCTTCTAACTCTGCATCGTTCTGAGTTTTTTTATCACCGCCAATTTCCGACAAAAGCTCGTCAACTTCTTTTGCTTTTTGCAGCTCTGTTTGCTCTCTATATTTTGCCTGATAAATTATGGGAAAACCTGTTAAAAACAAATGGGCACTGCTCATAGAGGCATATTCGCCCAAAAAATAAATATCACCTTCTTCAGAAAGCAGTGCTTCTTCGGATTGAAATAGCGTGAGTTGTGCCGGCACCGGGAAAAAATCGCCTAACCTGTCGCTTCCTTTTTGAGGAATAACGCTAAAGCTGATTTTTTTTGCTTTGTCCAAATTTTCTCTCAACTCATCGTCTTCCAATATGTGCTTCAATATTTCTTGCAAACCTTTTGGCAGTGATTGCTGCAAATTATTGCGAAAAGCGTCAAAGTCTGGAATTTTGGAATAATCACCTTGTATAGCTAAAATTCCATCTGGGCTAACAAGAGCATCAAAAGGAGTTTCCATACCATTACCGGGTTCTGGAGGCGGAATTTTCACGTATCCTATAACCCTACCACAAAGATTATTTTCATCACCCTTCTTTTGAATTATTCCAAACACAAATCACCACTTGCTAAAAATACAATTCTGGATCCACCAACTTTTTGTTGAACGAAATTTCATAATGCAAATGCGGAGCGCTGGAGTTGCCGGTGTTGCCAACAAAGCCAATGGTTTCGCTTTTGCGTACGTTATTTCCCTTTTTTGTAGAAATTCTGGCTAAATGAGCATAGCGAGTTATAAATCCTCCTCCGTGGTCTATTTCAATCACAAGCCCCAAATTGCCGTTATCACCTGCGAAAATAACTTTGCCGCTAGCTGTTGCAAAAACAGGCTCGTTCATAGCTGCTGCAAAATCAGTCGCTTGATGCTCCTCTGAAAAATGCCGGCTAATAACTCCCATAACGGGAAGCATATTTGGAAACGCATCCAAACTTTGCCTATTCAAAGTGAGCTCTGCTTCAAAATCCGTATCTTGATGGGCCTTTTTAGACGAGGTGTGCATAAGGCGGTTTTTATCTAGAATGGAGCGAATTTTGCTTGAATCGTTTTCCAAATATGTGTTTAAAATATTTTGTATTTGGTTTTCTATGGCATAGATGGAATCCAAATTTGAAAAAGCTAATTCATATTCGGCGTGGCGTTCCATTAGCCATTCGTTATCTGCTTTCAATTTCCACGCATTTGCAAGCTGCATATTTATTTCTGTGAATTTCCATACAAGTATGCAAAGCAAAATAGCGGCAAGGCTAATAATCCAAGTGAATAATTTTAGCCACACTCTTTGAATGCGATAGGTACGTACCTTTGTTGAACCTTCTGGAATTATCTGAATGGTGTACAATTTTTTCATACAGCCCTTGGGTTTATGGATTGCTGAATTCTAGTTAAATCACTATAAGAAGAATAATAAATTATTATGGCATTTTTTTTGCATTCAACCTTTGTTCCAAAGGCATTTTGCAAAAAATTTAAAAAACTTTGCATATCGGGGCTCACCGCAGAATCAACTTTATTTTTTTTGACACTGCCGCTATTCTTTTCCAATTTTTGGGCAAGAACTTCTGCTTCGCGTGCCGAAAGACCTTTTTCAATAATTTCCCTTGCTGCTTTTTCGGGATTTTTTATGTTTGGCGAAAGCAGTGCCCGTGCCGCACCTGCCGAGAGTTTGCCTTCGCCTATCCACTCTTGAACTTGTTTTGGCAGGTTTAGCAAGCGAAGTGAATTGGTTACCGCCGCTCTGGACTTATTAAGCCTTGCTGCCAAATCTTCGTGAGTATATTCGTGATTTTCCAAAAGCTGCTTATAAGAATCCGCAATTTCTATGGGGTTAAGGTCTTCGCGCTGTATATTTTCTATAATTGCCCATTCCGCCATTGTTTTATTGGAAAGAAAATCAAAAACCCTGGCTTCAATTTCGCTAAGCCCTGCAAGTTTAGCGGCTCTAACTCTGCGTTCACCGCTCACAATCTGGTAGCGCCCAGCGTTTTTCCTGAGTAAAACCGGTTCCAAAATTCCGTGCTGCTTTATGCTCTCTGCAAGTTCAAGCAAAGATTCTTCTTTAAAATGCTTACGGGGCTGAAATGGGTTTGCATCAATTTGCTCAAGCAAAATCTTTGTTGCATCGCCTGGTTTTTCTGCGGTAAAGCCTTCAATACTCACGGAATGATCGCGAATTATAGAGGCCAAACCGCCACCACCCATAGCTTTTTTACCCATTTAACAATTCCTCCGCAAATTTCATATAGGCCAAACAGCCCGCACTCTGAATATCGTAAAGCAAAATTGGCTTGCCATAAGATGGTGCTTCTGCGAGTTTCACATTGCGTGGAATTATTGAATCAAAAACCCTGCCCGGAAAGTTTTTACGTACATCGTCTGCAACTTGTTTTGAAAGAGAATTTCTGGAATCAAACATTGTTAAAAGCGCGCCTTCAATTTTTAAATTGGAATTCAGGTTATTTTGTACCAACTTTATTGTATTTAAAAGCTCGGCCACTCCCTGAAGCGAAAAATATTCGCATTGAACTGGTATAACAACGCTGTTTGCCGCAGTTAGAGTATTTATTGTCAATAAATTCAAGCTAGGTGGAGCATCAATTACAATATATTCGTAAGTGAATTTTATAGCTTGAATGAGATTTTGCATTCTGCGTTCTCTATTAGCGGCATTCACAAGTTCTATTTCGAGCTTTGCAAGCCCGGGGCTAGAAGGCATAATGCTCAAGCACTTGAGTTTATATTCCTGATTTGCAGATTTTATGATTTCGGATAGTTTTTCCGATGTTAGCTCTTCTGGTTTTTCTGCCAAAACAAGAGCCTCGTAAATATCTTCTTCTTGAACCTCGTTCACGCCAACGCTTTGGCTCGCATTTGCCTGCGGGTCAATATCAACTAAAAGAGTTTTTTTTTCTAGCGCAGCAAAACACGCAGCTAAATTAACAGCTGTTGTTGTTTTGCCAACGCCGCCTTTTTGATTGCAAATAGCTATTGTTTTAGCCAAATCATGCTACCTTATCTGCTTTTGTGTTATATTTTCCCAAAATATGACGGGCGTTCAAAACCAAAAGCAATTCTCTTTCCAACGGACAAACGCCCATGACAATACCATCTTTGGCACGGCGGAATTCCTTAACGGCATCCGAAGGTATTTCGTTAGCGCGCCTGTCCACAATACGGCTCTGTTCAATAGAAACCACATCGCAAACTTCGTCAACCAAAATGCCAAAAGGTTCGTCAACGCTGTGTTTAAACACAACAACTTTGCCCGTGCCTCCTGCCACTTTATGCCCTTGGTCAAAGCCAAATGTTTCGCGCAAATTAACCACAAGCAAAATTTGCCCGCGAATATTAATATAACCGCAAATATCTGGTGGAGCATGATAAATTGGCGTTACATTGGTGTTCTCGTTAACTTCCTTTACATCAAGGATATTAACACCAAACAAACGATTTGCCATGCGAAACGTGCACATTTGCAATGTTGAATTTGCTGCTGCTTCTGTTGCATCTTCGTAGCTCATACCTGACCTCCATACCACATTCCGTCAACAAGGTGCATCAATTGCTCCAAATTGACAAGAACTGTCATTTTCTTTTTTATTAATGCTGTGCCTTCCACGCCATCTGCTTGGTAGCTATCTCTGTTGAGCTTAACTTCGTAATGACCGCTATCTATTAGCTTTTCAATTAACAAGCCATAAGGTTTGCGGGCATTTTGCGGAATTAAGAAGAACATATTTTCTGGCTGAGAGCTGCTTTGAACACGGAGCCCGTCTTCCAAGCGAACAACGCGAGTTGAAACACCGTCTAAGGTTATGTATTCTTGAGCACCTATTTTCTCTATGGAAGAGGTTTCTACAGCTTCCACGCGCTTAACGTCTTGCATAGAAACTCCAAACTGTTCGTTGCCACCATTGGAGAATAGGAGAAGCGAACGAAGCTCGGTACCGTCGTCCATAGTAGTTTTCTGTTTTTTGCCTTCTTCTCTGCCACCACTTACATCGCGAACGTTGTAGTGCCTTGCCAAACCGGTGGCATCTAAAATCATAGCAACTTTACCATCGCCAAGCACTGTTGCTCCAGAGTAAAGCGAAATGCCTTTTACAGCTCTGTGCATTGGCTTAACAACAATTTCTTCGCTGCCGTGAATGTGATCTATAATCAAACCAAAGCGCAAATTTCCAGAACGCAAAACTGCAAAATTCAGCGAGTAATGAATTGGATGTCCGGCTTCTTCGGCTTCTTTATATTTGTCGGCAAGTTCTTTGCGAGCTTCGGAATTTTGTTCCGTAACCACAGAGAGAGCATCTTCGTCAAACATTTTTTCGCGAGCAAGCGCTTCTTTTAAACGCACCCTTGGGAGCAATGTATCGCGCAAGCGGAACACTTCTCGTGCTCCTGCGCATTCAACTCTTGTGAAGGCATCTGTGTCGTAGAGGCACCCGAGTCCTTCCAAATTTCCCTGCGCAATAGCAAACCGCTCGTTGCCACTCTGAACAATCAACGAAGGAATAATCGCAAGTGTTAAGGGCAAACGGAGTTTCACAGTTGAACCTTCGCCTTCAACAGAAGTTAAAGAAACAGTTCCGCCAAATTTTTCAACACCTGTTTTCACAACGTCCATTCCCACGCCTCGGCCAGAAACATCGGTGATTACTTGAGCAGTTGAAAAGCCCGGCAAGAATATGAGGTTGAGCAAATCTGCTTCGCTCATTCTTGCGAGTTCGTCTTCGGTTTTGAGTTTTTTCTCTAAAACCTTGCGACGAATAACATCGCGATTCATACCTTTGCCGTTGTCTTTTATATCTACGTGAATTTGACCGCTCTCGTGATATGCAGAAAGAGTTACCCTGCCAGGATCGGTTTTGCCGGCAGCCTTTCTGTCTTCGGGTTTTTCAATGCCGTGATCGCAAGCATTACGAACCAAATGAGTGAGCGGATCGCCAATGGCTTCCAAAATGTTTTTATCTAGTTCTACTTCGTCTCCTTCAGTCACAAATTCTATGTTCTTGCTCAATTTGCGCGATAGTTCGCGCACCACTCTAGAGAAGCGAGAGAACACGGTACCTATGGGCTGCATTCGGGTACGCATTATAGTTTCTTGAAGTTCAGTTGTAACAGAATCAAGGCTTTGGGTAATGCTACGGAGTGTGGCATCTGCTTGATCCAAGTGCATAAGCTGCTGGTTGCGAACAAGAACAAGCTCTCCGGCAAGCATCATAAGGCGATCCAAAATGTCCACCCTTATGCGCAAGAATTCTTCGTGCTTGCTGCCCTCGGCAGATGGTGCGCCAGCATCTTTCTTCGGTTCTTCTTTTTTTGCTGCTGCTGCAGGAGGTGGTGGAGCCGCAGGTGCTGGTGCCGCTGCCGCAGGAGCCGCCTTAGCTGCCTCTGCCTGTTGCTCTGGAGTTACATACTGAGCAAGCTCGGGGAATTGATTGAGCACATCTGCAACAGAACGTTTTTCTTCTGGAGCGGCTGCTGGTGCTGCTGCCGGAGCTGGAGCTGCTGCCGCAGGCTGGGGAGCCGCAGGTGCAGGTGCGCCGCTATTTAAATTTTTCAATAATGCTATCAAAGCACTGGTATCTCTGCTGTTGCTATTGTCAACATCATCGAACATATCATTTAATATATCCGTGCCTTCTATGAGAGCTTCTGTTATTTGCTCTGTCATAGCCAATCTGTTTTCACGCAAAGAATCTAAAAGGCTTTCCATGGTGTGGGTTAAAGTCCCTATGCCTGTTAAGCCCAAAAAGCCTGCGGAACCCTTTATGGTGTGGATTGCGCGGAATAGGTCGTTTATAGACCCTGGTGAGACTTGTCCTGTTTTTTGTATCTCAACAAAAATTTGCTCTACATGACTGAGGTGTTCGCGAGATTCCTCAATATATTCAGCAAGAATGTCATTATCTGTTTCCACAAAGACCTCCTATTTTCATACTGAGGGTAAATATAGTAAAAAGATAAATAAAGCTTAGACCTTAGACCCTAGGCTCTAGGCTCCAGGTTTTTGCCAAGCTAAATGCCTTGATTTGAGCTCTCCAAACCGCTTCTGGATTCTCAGAACGCAAAAAATCCATATATTTGGAGCCTAGGTATGACCAGGCAAAAATGTTTTTTATGCCTGCACCAGAGGCTATTTGGGTAGCTTCTGTTATAAAATGCTCGGTACCAGCCTCTATATGGTAGTTTTTTATCCACATTTGGGCTTCTTTTCCGTATTTCTTTGCGAGTTCCGCAATGCGTGCGCTTACCTCGCTATAAGATTCTTGCACTTTTGCCAGATTATCTCCTTTTTCCCAATACGGGTCGCTACCTACCTCGTCAACAAAGGGGAGCTCTGCTACCTCGTTCCAGTTTTCCAAGCCAGCAGGGAACCAAGGCGGCAATAGGCAAACGGAATTTCTTTTGCCGAGTTTGTGTACTTCTTCTGTTAAAAAAGACAAAAAAGAGATCAAACTAGCCTGCTTTGGAGTGCCGGAGCAATGCTTGCAATAACAAGCTCGCAGAGATGGGTTGTTTTTTTCAAAATAAAAATGAGGCTCGTCCCAGAACACCGTCTCTATATCGCAAGAGCAAACCGCCTCTATCCACTTCTTCATATAGTCGCGAAACGCTGGGCTACTGGGGCAGGCAGCAACAAGTTTTTTGCCATCTTCGCTAACCTGCGCCATTTCTGGATTCCTTGCCGCAAGCTCGGTATAAGCCTCCCCGCCAAACACACGCCCCACGCCCCAAGGGTTTACATAAACTCCAAGTCCTTCTTTTTTGGAAAGAGCTATTATCTCTTTCATCGTCTGTGGGTAGTATTGCAGGTCTTCTTCTGAAAATGTGTGAAGAACATAATTAAAGCCAGCCTCTTTAATTGCCTGCATATCTTTATGCACCCATTCGGGATTTCGCACTCCAAAATAAGCTACGCCTGTTTTCATAAGAGACCTATTTTACCTTTTCAATCCAATAAATTTCAATAAAGCATTTTCTATTTGGTCAATGTATTTATCTTCAATATGTCCAATATATTCGCCTAATCCAGACTTTTTAATTGTTGTTAATTTATCTATCATAACAAACCCTATTATACCTAAATTATTTTCTTCTGAGGGTTCAATTTTTACCCTGAAATCGGAATTAACTTCTATCGTAGTCATAGGAATAACGGTTAACGAATCAAAATCATCAAAAGCAACAGATTGTATTATTACAGCAGGGCGAGGTTTTGTGGAGTATGTTCCACCAACCGTAGTGTAAATATCAAATTGTTTCATCGTCCCACCACTGGCTAACAGCGTTATCTATCCAGTCAATGGTTTCTTTTTCTGAAATGAAAGGATAATAAACAATTCCATTTTTAGAAATATTCTGTTCTGCCAAATTACTGGTATAGACGGCTTTATTCGCTTCAACTATTTGTTTAACTGCCTGCATAAATATAAATATACAAAAAAATCCACCACACCCCCAAACGCACGGGGTTCCGTAGGGGCGTATGATTACGCCCCAAATGTGAAATGATTTGCTACGCCTTAGTTTTGAATACAACGAACAGAAAAAAAATCAGACCTAGAGTAAAAAACGAAGGAAACGGCGAATATTTCGTTCTCTGTAGCAATCCACCAACCGCCCGAGTTACCGATACCTAAGAAATTATCACCGCTGTATGAATAGAAACCACTCGGCAGAGCCGCAAAGCTGTACGTATCTGTGCCATTGTCTCCATTCTTCCAACCGCTAGTTGCTTTAAGATGTTCATCTACACAACCTAGCTCATATGCACTGCAACTGTTGCTCTCTACGTAGTTTACCAACTTGTCCCAATCAAATTTACCAGGCAAATGCCAGCCTGAGGGACATACAGTCTTAGCCGTTTCCCAATCGTAAAGCCTACCGTATTCGTTACAGTAGGCAGGATCATTTTCATAGCATAGGCTACCACTCACCTCGTAGTTGAGGTTTTCTGCCATCCAAGTTTGAGTGCCGATTTTAACGGTCTTGTAGGTTTTGCCCTGATATGAAAGCGAACCAACGATAACGCTGGGCACATTTCCGCCAGAGGAAGACCCACCGCCACCATTGTCATCATCTGGCGAAGAGCAGGAAAATGTGAATGTTATGGCAAACGCAAGGGCTGCCGAGAGTGCGAGTTTTGAGGGGCTGTTTCTCATAATAAATTTTCTCCACCAAAGTACGTTAAATTTAAATAGTAACATATAAAATTATTGGAGAAAGGATAAAATTAAACCAATAAATGAGGTTCATTCTGGAAATTCCCAGAATTCTGTTTATTCTGGTTCAGACAAGGTAAATCCGCTTGTCGTACATTTATATGCGGTTGTCTGTGTTTAATAAAAAAGCAACCTCACGCGGAGGCTGCCTTCATTCAATTACAATCTATTCTTAATAGCTATTTGGATAGTCGTAGTAGTTTCCAACTTCAACGTCTTCAAGCACGGCTATGGCATCGTCTGCAAGAATTGCGGCAGAGCAGTACAGAGACAAAAGATAAGAGGCAAGCCCTCTGTTATCCACTCCTCTGAAACGCACGGAAAGACCTCTTCCCTGTTCGTTCTGCAAGCCGGTTTGATACAAGCCAACAACACCGCGTTTTGCTTCGCCGCTGCGCACCAATAAAATATTGGTTTTGCCGCCTTTGCTCTTGGGATTTTTCAACCCATCAACAAACAACTTATCTGTTGGGATAATAGGAATGCCGCGCCACTGTATAAATGTGCCACCAAAAGTTGATATGGTTGTAGGAGGAACGCCTCTGCGTGTACATTCGCGCTGAAAAGCGGCAATGGCTCTTGGATGTGCCAAGAAAAAGGATGGATCTTTCCACACTTTTGAAAGCAATTCATCTAAATCATCTGGCATAGGGGAATTAGCTTTGTTTCCGGGCTTTTTTATACGCTGGCTATCAGGAACATTTTTGAGCAAGCCATAATCATCGTTATTTATAATTTGGCTCTCTTGCCTTTCGCGCAAGCTTTCAATAGCCAAATGAAGCTGCTCTTTTGTTTGGTCGTAAGGAGAAGAATATATATCTTGAACAGCGGTATCCACGTTTATGATTGTGGAAATGGAGTTGAGGGTATATTCTCTGGGTTTTTGCGAATATTCTACATATCCTTCGGGAATATCCAAGCTCTTTTTTTCTGCTGAACACAAAACATCAAGCGGAGTTTCTCCCTCAACCACTTTGTTTACTCTGTAAATACCGGCATCTAATCCCTTGAATTCCAAGAATCGTGTTATCCAGCGTGGTGTGATTGCACCATATTGCGGCGGCGTTTTGGTGATGTCCGCTAATTGGTACGCTTGCGCTTTATTCAGCGCATTTAACTCTGTTGCTGATGCTTTGGTCATATTATTCCTCCCATAACCAAGTTGATAGATAGCGCTCACCTGTATCTGGCAAAATCGCAACTATGGTTTTACCCTTGTTTTCCGGTCGCTTGGCGACAGTCAAAGCTGCTTCAAGAACAGAACCCGATGAAATGCCAGCAAGAATACCCTCTTCTTTTGCAAGCCTCCTTGCCACTGTTCCTGCTTTTACTTCATCGGTTTTGTAAATTTCGTCAATTATGGAGGGATTGTAAACCTGAGGTTGAAAACCAGCTCCTATGCCCTGAATTTTATGAGGACCGGGTTGCCCACCAGAAAGCACTGGAGATGCGGCAGGTTCAACGGCAATTATTTTGATTTCGGGTTTTTTGGATTTTAAAAACTTTCCAGCACCAGCTAAAGTTCCGCCCGTTCCAACTCCGTCAATTAAAATGTCAACTTTTCCATCGGTATCATTCCAAATTTCTGGACCTGTGGTTTTTTCGTGGATAGCTGGGTTAGCAGGATTATTGAACTGCTGTGGAACAAATGAATTAGGAGTAGCACTTGCAAGTTCTTCGGCTTTGGCTATTGCTCCCTTCATGCCTTTGGCTCCTTCGGTAAGCTCCAATTCGGCTCCGAGCGCTTTGAGCAGTTTGCGGCGTTCAACGCTCATGGTTTCTGGCATAGTTAAAATTATCCTGTAGCCTTTGACAGCTGCCACATAAGCAAGCCCAATGCCGGTATTGCCGCTAGTAGGCTCAATTATAACTGTGCCTTCTTTCAATTTACCCTCTTTTTCGGCAGCTTCAATCATAGAAAACGCAATGCGGTCTTTAACGCTGTGCAGAGGGTTAAAACTTTCCAGTTTAACATACACCGTTGCTTCACTATCATTTAACTTATTGATCTTAACAAGTGGTGTATTCCCTATAAGATCAGTAATTTTATCTACTCTCGCCATAATGATATCTCCTTTTCATTTAAAATATAGAAATTAATTCCTAGTTTGTCAATAGGATTTATATGTTTTTTGTGTTTTTGGGGGAAAATAAGCCAAAAATCAACGAACAAGCGTTAAAATTTCCACCCCGTGCGGGGTAATTGCCACTGTATGCTCCCATTGGGCAGAAAGCTTGCCATCTACGGTTACAGCAGTCCAGCCGTCCGAAAGAACTTTTACCTTGTAAGAGCCTTCGTTTATCATAGGTTCAATGGTAAAAACCATGCCTTGTTCAATTTTTGGCCCCGGAAATCGCTGGCGGTAGTGCAAAACCTGAGGTTCTTCGTGAAAAGCCCTGCCAATGCCGTGCCCGCAATAGTCGCGCACAACGCTAAAATCGTGTTCTTCGGTTATTCCATTTATTATTGCCCCAATATCGCTAAAACGAGCGTTTGGAAGTTCGCAAGCCTTTATCGCTTCAAACAAGCATTGGCGAGAGGTGTCAACCAGTTCGCTAGCATTTTTTGCCGGTTTGCCGATAAAAAACGTTTCGCTTGAATCTGCGTGGTAGCCATTTAAAATAGATGTGATGTCTATATTTGCAATATCCCCGTCTTTTAAAACATAACTATCTGGAATTCCGTGAGTTACTACATCATTTACGCTTATGCAAACGCTTTTTGGGTAGCCTTTGTAGCCGAGGCATGCGGGTATGGCTCCGCTTTTTATCGTAAATTCGCGTACAAAATCATCTATTTCCTGCGTAGAAACGCCGGGTTTGCACATTTCTCCTGCCTTTGCCAAAGTTTCTGCAACAAGCGCACCGCAATCTCTTATGCGCTCAATTTCTTTTGGGGTTTTTATCAGGATTTTTGGCATTTGATTTTTTTATTTCACTCTCCCCTATTCTTCGCCGCAGTTTCTTTAAATGAATTGTGCTGAGAAAGGCTTTTGCTGAAAAAATGTTCCCTAGAGCCATCGTCTCTTGACACAAAATAAAGATCTGTGGTTTGCTTTGGGAATAAAGTTGCCTCTATTGCAGCTTTGCCAGGATTTGATATGGGGCCGGGCATTAGACCTGTGAATTTGCGGGTGTTGTAAGGATTATTGCTTTCAAGCTGGCTTTTATATATTGGACCAGTTAGGTTGCGAAAAATAAATCTAACTGTCGCACACGAACCTAAAGACATTCCTATTTTAAGACGGTTCAAAAAAACACCTGCAACGTGATCTTGCTCTTGGGGCACAGCAGCTTCTTTTTCCACAAGGCTTGCCACAGTTAAAACTTCGTGCCAGCCGCCGAGCTGATTCCAAACGGGGCTGTTTTTAGCCTGCATTTCGTCACGTATTTTTAAATTTTGATTTACCATAATTTTTATTGCACCTTGCTCATCTACGGCATAAGGAAAATCATAGGTGCTTGGAAAAAGATAACCTTCCAAATCTTTTGCGTTTACACTCAGAGACTTAGTAAATTCGGTGCTATGCATTAAGCTATCCAATTTTTTGTTGTTTAAATTCAAAGGCTTAGCCAAAATATCAACTATTTCCCAAGTTGCCTTTCCCTCTGGAATGGTAACCCTTATGCTTGCGGTTTTGCCAGAACTCAAAAGAGCCACAAGTTGCTCTATGTTTTGCCCTGGGGGAATTTTATACCACCCTATTTTGAAATTTGCCCTGCCCGGGTGAAAACTGCACCACCATTTGAAAGATTTTGCACTTTCAATAATTCCGTTTTTTTGCAACAATCTGCCAACTTGCTCTGCGCCAGAACCCTTTGGAATTTCCAAAAGCATAGGTTCTTTCAACGGAGAAACTTTTTCCCATTGCTTGTATGCATAAAATACACTACCTGCACCGAGACCTAAAACGGCAAATAGCAAAACAACTAAAAAGGCTAATAACTTTTTCATTATTGATTTTCCCACCATCCTTCTGGGCGGAAGTTTTCGTTTAATCTTGGACTTGCGTGTTCTGGATTTTTTAAAATAGCTTCTTCAAATTCGGAACGGAATTTTTGCAAGTAGCTTTGCACAGGAGCGGCAAGGGCTGCTGCGAGCGGGCAAACCGTTGTGCCTGTAAAGCCTCTGCAAAGGCTATCCAAAAGTTCAATGTCTCCGTCTTTGCCATTGCCGTTTGCAATGCAAGATATTATGCGCTGAACATAACCCGTTCCTTCGCGGCAAGGGGTGCATTGCCCGCAGGATTCATGCGAGTAAAATTTGCCCAGCGTGTTTAGCATTTCAACAATGCTGTGAGTATCGTTAAAAGGCATTACCGCACCGGAGCCAAACATCGTTCCCATTGCGGCAAGGCTTTCGTAATCCATATTTGCTTTTTTGCATTCTTCTGGTGTTAAAACTTGGGTTGATGAGCCGCCCGGTATGCAACCTTTTAAATTGCCGATTATGCCGCCGCAATACTCCTCACTTTCCAATAATTCCATCAAAGGAATGCCAAGCCTTGCCTCGTAAACTCCACGTTTTTTAACATCTCCAGAAATGCAGAAAACCTTTGTACCGCCAGCTTTGGGTGTTCCAAGTTTTTGATATTCCGCAGGTCCGTGTTCCAAAATCCAAGGCAATGCCATTATTGTTTCAACATTATTAACGCAAGTGGGCATATTCCAAGCACCATTCACCGCAGGGAATGGAGGTTTAAGGCGAGGTTGCCCTTTTTGCCCTTCCAAGCTATTTATAAGAGCCGTTTCTTCTCCGCAAACATAAGCGCCTGCGCCTCTATGCACGGCAATATCTAAACTGTATTTTGTTCCGCCTATATTTTTACCCAAAAAACCAGCTTTGTAGGCTTCTCTTATTGCCTCGGTTAAAGCCTCTATAGCAGGCAAAAATTCGCCACGAACATAAATGTAAGCATTTCTTGCACCCAAAGCCCAACCCGCTATTATCAAGCCTTCAACAAGGCGATGAGGGTCTTCTCTCATCAAAAAATGGTCTTTGAAAGTACCTGGCTCGCCTTCATCTGCGTTCACAGCTATATAAACGGGTTTGCCACCTCTGGGCACAAAGCTCCACTTCATTCCGGTTGGGAACCCAGCACCGCCCCTGCCTCTAAGCCCAGAGCTTTGAACCAAGTCTATTAGTTCAAACTGAGACAAGTCAAAAAGCCGGCGACTTATATTGGAATAACCGCCTAATTTTTTATAGACATCTATTTTATGGGCACCTTTCCCAAAGTTCTGCGTACAGACTTTCATAATGAAGTATAATATAGTAAAGTTGACTTATTCGCTTAGCTAGCGTGGAATGCTTAGTTGTATGGAAAAATGACAATTTTTCACTTTTCCTTGCATTTCTCGCAAAAAATTATTATATTTACAATAAGATTTTTTGTTAAAAAGGAGTATACTATGAAAACTAGTCGTTTTCTATTGGTGGTAGGCTTATTGTTTGCCACATTGACCCTCAGTTGCGCTAAAAAACCCGCTTTACGCCCTGCTGTATCGCAAACGGCAATAACGGTGCAGAGAAATGACCCCAACACAAATGAAGGAGGTGAAATTTATGTGTTTATAGATAATGAAAAAAAGAAAAATGGCATAAAGGATAGGCAAACTGAAAGCTATATAGTGAATAACGGAGTTCATGTAATTCATATAGAATGTCCAAAAGGTGAAAGTGCAGGGCTTAATTTTACAGCAAATGATAAAACTGTTGCTTTTTTATCCGCTTATGAATCCCCTGGGCTTCTCGCCTTTTTTGGTAGCCCCAAGTGCAGGCTTGAAAGAATGAGTGTTGATGATGACACTGGCTATATGACGGATAGAAAAACCCAGCAGAGCTACAATGAGCAGAAAAAAGACAACTCTTCGCAAAACTACAATGCTACCGAAGAATTGGAAAAACTGGCAAATTTAAAAAACAAAGGCATTATCACAGAGGAAGAATTTAACGCAAAGAAAAAGCAATTGCTTGGGCTTTGAATTATAATAGTTTTTAGGTAAGCTGCGTTTGCTATATTCCCATTATGCAAGCGCATTTCTTCATAATAGTCCTCTGTTTTGCCACTCTAACAAATGCAACCGGACTTTTTGAACACAAACGCGGCATAACAGACAATATTCCTTCAAAAGACTCGGTACTATACCTAACACTTGATGCTTGTGACGGTCGCCCAAACGGATATGATGTTAAACTTATCAATTTTCTTCGCAAAGAGCGCATTAAAGCAACGCTTTTTTTGAATTACAATTGGATTAACGCAAATTACGAAATAGCACGAAATTTGGCTAAAGATCCGCTTTTCAAGATTGAAAATCACGGAGCGCATCATAGACCCGCAAGTATAACGGGTAAATCTGCTTATGGCATTAAAGGGGCAAGTTCCAAGGAAGGATTGTTGAGCGATATTCTTCCGAACCAAGAGAAAATTTTTGCGCTAACAGGATATAAGCCAACTTGGTTCCGTGCAGGCACTGCAAATTACGAAGACAAAGCAATGCAAGAGATTCTTGCGCTTGGGCTTAAAATTGCAGGCTTTGCGATAAATGCAGACTATGGTGCGACGGCATCCAAGAAAACCATTGAAAAATCCGTTGCCAATGCTCGTTCAGGCGATATAATCCTAGCTCATATGAACCGCCCAGAATCCGAAACTGCTGCAGGTTTAATGTACTCACTTCTTAAAATGAAAAAATTGGGATACAAGTTTGAAAAACTCCCTGATTAAATAATGTGGTTTACTATATTCCCTTTATGCAGAATGAGTTTGTAAAGGTTAGGCTGGGAAAGCTGGAAAAAATGCGGGAGCAGGGACTCAATCCTTATCCGTATAAATTTTTAGTTAACTGCAATTCAAGTGAATTAAAAGAAAAAGCAGAAGAATTCATTGCAAATAATAAGGAAGTTTCTTGGGCGGGGCGCATTGTGCGCTATAACCGCAAAGGGAAAATGTGCTTTATGCACCTAAAAGATGCTTATGGGCGTTTTCAGGTTTTGGCTGTTGCAAGCGAACTCAGCGAAATTGAATATGAAGTTGTTAAAAGCATGGATATAGGCGATTGGGTTGGCGCAAGCGGCACAGTGATGAAAACCAATAGCGGTGAATATACCCTGCAAGCTAAAAAAATTGAGATTATTTCAAAAGCAATTTATCCCCTGCCCATTCCAAAAGAAAAACGTGACGAAAATGGCAATGTTGTGATTTTTGACGAGTTCAAAGATATAGAAACCCGCTACCGCGAGCGCTATATAGACCTTGCACTGAACGATAATGTTAGAGAAGTGTTCCGCAAAAGAATGCGTATAATTCAATCCATAAGGGAATATATGCTGGAAAAGGGATTTTTGGAAGTGGAGACGCCCACGCTCCAGCCCATTTACGGCGGCGCAAATGCACGCCCATTTGAAACACACCACAATGCCGCAGATATGACCCTGTACTTACGCATAGCCCCTGAACTTTATCTCAAACGCTGCATAGTTGGCGGCTTTGAAAAGGTTTTTGAATTCACAAAAAATTTCCGCAACGAGGGTATGGACAAAAACCACAGTCCAGAATTTTCTTCACTTGAATTTTACGAGGCTTTTAGCGACTACAACGATATGATGCTTCATTTTGAAAGTATATGCGAAAGAGCCTGCATAGCCGCAAACGGAACCACCAAAATAGAATATCAAGGAAAAGAAATTGATTTCAAAACTCCTTGGCAACGCCTAAGTCTTTATGAGGCAATAAAAAAATATGCAGGGATTTCCGTTGAAAGCCTTTCAGACGAACAACTTAAATCCGAACTTGAAAAAAAGCATATAGAATTAAAAGGCTCTTGGTCAAGGGGCAGGGCAATACTCGCTCTCTTTGAAGAAACCTGCGAACATGAGCTTATTCAACCCACCATAATAAAAGACATGCCAAAAGAAAGCGCACCGCTTTGCAAAGCGCACCGCAGCAACCCAGATTTAATTGAGCAGTTTGAACCATATATAAACGGCTGGGAAATTGGCAACGCCTATAGCGAACTAAACGACCCTGTTTTGCAGAGGCAGCTTTTGGAAGAACAGGTTGAGCGAGGGCGTGGCGGCGAAGACGAAACTCACCCAATGGACGAAAACTTTTTGCACGCCATTGAATGTGGAATGCCTCCGACCGGAGGCGTGGGCATTGGCATAGACCGCCTTGTTATGCTTTTAACAAATCAAGCAACAATAAGAGACGTGCAATTATTCCCCTTGATGAAATAGCTGCATATCAATTCTTTTATTTGCTGCGGGTTCCCATTTATCTGCTGGTCTCTTCCTCTCTGGTGGGAAAGGCTCTGAACTAGCTGGCATAGCCAAAGGTTTTGCAGCGGCACCAAAACTTCTAGCAGCTTTTATCGCTTCATTGCGCAGAACTTCCATATTTCCTGGTTCCGTTTCTATATCGGGGATAATGCCAATATTGTGGAATGTTTCTCCATTTGGATAATATGTTTGAAGGCATGTGATATACGCAAGCCCGCCCATATAAGTTTCTTTGTAAATTTGCCCTATCCCTTTTCCATAGCTCGTTTGCCCTATAACAACTGTTTCAGGACGGTTATATTTCACAGCAGCGGCAAAACGCTCCGAGCAGCTGGCAGAACCTCTGCTCATCAAAATAACCCATTTTGTGTTTATCCCTATCCCATCTCGTCTTAAATAGTCCCTAGCATATTCATACGAAGTATCTATCACATTTCCTCTTTTTCTGTCGTGATAATGTTCCACGTCATAAAGCAAAAGAGTATTTAACGGGACCAACTCTGATGCCATTGCCGTACAATGCCCCATATTCCCGCCCGGATTGCCACGAAGATCCATAATCGCCGCTTTTGCCCCATTAATCTCTTGCAAAATATTATAGAACTCATAATAAGTTCCCCTTGGATTATTTGTACTTAACTTATATTGGTAAACTCTTATGTACGGAATACCATCAAGCGAATCCAAATATACCGTTGGTTCTGGAACTTCCTTTTTTTTCATAGCAGGCAAAGTTATGGTTTTACCTTCGCGCAAAACCACAAAAACAGTTGAGTCTTTAAATGGATCATCGTTTTCCAAATAAATTGAATCTTTGCCAGCTAAATCTAAACCCGTTAAAGAAATTCCGTTTGCAGATAGAAGTCTGTCTTTTTTTCTCAAACCAGCAGTGGCAGCTGGTGAAATAGGATAAACCCACCAAACAATCATAGTATCTCCCGACTTATTTCCGTCTCTCAAAAAACCAAAAGAATAATATCTCTCTGTTTTTTCAATTTCGTTTATCTTGTCATTCGTTTTTTCTGGCGGATAATAGCGTGTATATTTCTGGCAATCTCTTATATCTCCTACGTAATGAGCTCCGCAAAAATAATCGTCCAAACTCTTATACATTGAGTCAACTTTCTTATATATTGAATCAATTTTCATACTTCTATATTCTTCATATTCCTTTATCCTCTCTGGATGGAAAAAATATGCTTTGAGCAACAAGTAATTTTGATAAAGCTCTTGATCATCATCACCAGAGATTTCCGATCCAACATGGCCACAGGCAAAAATCAACAAACCGCAAAATAAAAGAACTATACGCATGCCGTATAATTTAGTAATTTTCTATTTTCACTTATAATGCAAATATCCACCGTTAATTTTATGCTTGGTGCAACCTCAATAAAACAGGTTCCGAGTGACGGAATTCCCCAACTTGCATTCCTTGGTCGCTCAAATGCTGGCAAATCTAGCTTGATGAATGCCCTTTTGGGAAAGACTATTGTGAAAACCAGCGGAACCCCCGGAAAAACCCGCGAAATAAACTTTTTTTTAGCTGAGAACTCTTTGGGAAACGCCTTTTATTTTGTGGACTTGCCAGGTGTGGGTTATGCAAAAGTTAGCATAACCATGCGAGACGATATGGCAGAGCGAATAAAAAACTATGTGGAAAAAGCCAGGGATTTAAAAGGCGTGGTTTATTTGGTGGATATTCGGCACGGCGGGCACAAAATAGATTTTGAAACAATAAACGGAATTAAAAACTCTGGAATTCCAATTCTTCTAATTGCAAGCAAGGCAGACAAATTAAATCAAGGGGAGTTCATAGCCGCAAAAAAAAAACTCAAGGAAAATTTTGGCTTGCCAGAACTTCCGCTCGCAACCAGCGCAAAAACAAAAAAGGGAATTCCAGAACTTTGGGAAGAAATAAATGAACTACTCTGCTTCTAATTTTTCAATGCCAGGGCGCGCCATCAGCAAAGTAGGATACTTATTTTTGCAATCGCACGTGGGGCAGTTGCTATCGCTGTTTTTCCTTGCTTTGCACTCATTTTTTAACGATAGAGGCAACCGAAAAATAGATATTGAACAGATAATTGCACAAGTGTTCAGCATTGGAGTAAAATCCTTGCCTCTCATTTTTATAGTTGGAACAATTTTAGGAAGCGTACTAATAATAAACACCGCAGGTCTGGTACCAAAAATAGGTTTTGGAAACTTTTTTGGAAACCTTATGGTGATAGCCATAATCCGTGAGCTTGGACCAATTTTAACAGGCTTTTTAATAGCTGGCCGCAGTGGAAGCTCCTTAACAACACGCATAGCGAGTATGAAGGTAAATTCTGAAATAGATGCTTTAGAAACGCTTGGCATTAACCCTATGCGTTTTTTGATTTTGCCCGCATTGATTGGCGGAATTATAGCTATGCTCATTGCAAACTGTTTTTTTTGCGTTTCTGCCATTGGTTCGGGGTTTTTAGTGGTAAAAATTGCAACCGTTCTTTTGGAAGGTTTTTTCAAAGTGCAACTTGAATGGAATTCTTATTTTATCTCAATTTTAGTCGCATTAAAACCAATTGATTTTGTAATGGGTTTTGTGAAACCATGCATATTTGCCGCTATAATAGCAACCAATGCCTGCTATTACGGAACCAGAATTAAAATTGACCAGCGCGCTGTACCAATAGCTACTTCTCGCTCCGTTGTTAGCTCATTTATCTTTATAGTGGCAAGCGATTTGCTGCTCTCTTTCGTTTATATTCTGGATTATATAAACAGCGTAAACTCGGTTATTTAATATATCGGCATGCTTTTATCAACATCTCTAGCCCAAGCATTGAGGCCGTCTTGCAAGTTCATCAATTTGCCTTTGTAACCGGCTTCTTGTAAAGCCTTTATTCCTAAAATACTGCGCTGACCTATTTTGCAGAGAAATACTGCATCTATAGAGGGGTCAAGTTCGTCCATACGCCTTTCTAACTGACCGAGCGGCATTATTATGGCATCTGGGAATTTCACAATGGCTCTCTCGTGAGGTTCGCGAATATCTATGAATTGAATTTTGTCTCCATTATCAAGGCGTTTTTTTAAATCAATGGCGGTTATGGTATCTATAGGTTTGCTCTCTTGATTCTTTTTTAAACCACAGAACTGTTCATAATCAATTAGTTCGTGAATGGTTGGATTTTTGCCGCATACGGGGCAGTCTGGATTTTTTTCGAGTTTTAATTCGCGGAATGTCATGCGCCACGCGTCAAACAAAAGCAAGCGACCTATCAATGGTTTTGCTCCACCAACTATGAGTTTTATTGCTTCTGATGCTTGAATGGTTCCTATAATGCCCGGCAGCACGCCCATAACTCCGCCCTCTGCACACGAGGGTACAAGCCCAGGTGGTGGTGGAGTTGGATAAAGGCAGCGATAGCAGGGGCCTTCTTTGGCACCAAAAACACTTGCTTGCCCATCAAATTGAAACACCGAGCCATAAACATTGATTTTATTTAGGAATATGCAAGCATCGTTTACCAAATAGCGCGTTTGAAAATTATCGGTTCCGTCTGCTATAATATCGTAATCAGCAAAAATGTCCAAAGCGTTTTCGCTTGTGAGCATTGCGTTGTGAACCTTCACATTTATCATCGGGTTTATTCCTTTGATTCTATCTTGGGCAGATGCAACTTTGGGCCTGCCCACATCGCGTGTGCTGTGAATAATTTGCCGCTGAAGATTTGACTCGTCAACAACATCAAAATCCACAAGCCCAATAGTTCCAACACCAGCCGCCGAAAGATACAAGGCAAGAGGCGCACCAAGACCACCTGTGCCAACTATTAAGACTTTCGCCGCTTTTAATTTTTTTTGTCCTTCAACCCCAATTTCTGGCAAAAGCAAATGGCGGCTGTAACGCGCAATCTCTTCGTTTGAAAGATCTGGAGAATCGGAGCCACCGGCAATGGCAGGGACAAGCATCATTTCGCCATTTTCTTTTATAGGGGTGTCTAATCCCTGTAAACTGTTGATGTTTGTTCCATCAACAAATAGGTTAATGAAATTGCGAAGCTGGCCATCTTCTGCAAACAGATGAGTTTTAAGCGCAGGATGAGCCTCTGCAAGCGCCTTAATAGCCTCGCCTGCTGTGCTGCCTTTTACTTCCACCTCTGAATTGCGTTCGGTAAATGCCCTAAGTGCATAAGGAATGAGAACTTTTATCATATTTTGAAAAATAGTAAAAAATTCTACATTTAATTTCTATCGGAGTAGCCGGATTCGAACCGACGACATGCAGCTCCCAAAGCTGCCGCTCTACCAGACTGAGCTACACTCCGTAAAAAAATCACGCCTTGCCAAAAACCAAAACGCTGTTATGCCCGCCAAATCCAAAAGAATTTGAAAGAGCGTAATCAAACTTATGTTCCACCGTAGCACCTTTGCAACAATCAAAAGGAATTTCGGGGTCTTGGTTTTCCAAATTCAGCGTTTGGTGCAATTTTTGGTCTATCAAAGACTTAATAACAACAATGGCTTCCATACCGCTGGCTGCTCCTAGCATATGACCAGTCATGGATTTTGAACTGTTTATTTTCACGTTGTCTATTTTGCCGCCAAAAGCTTTTAAAATAGCTTTGCACTCGGCAACATCTCCTCTTGGGGTGCTTGTGCCGTGCGTGTTTACATAACCAATTTGCGAAACGTCTATGCCAGCATCTTTGAGTGCCATTGAAATTGCCAAATTAACGCCTTCACCGTCTTCTCTTGGTGCACTCATGTGATAAGCATCTCCGCTCATGCCATAACCTGCAAGCCTAGCCAAAATTTTTGCGCCTCTTTTTTTTGCGTGGCTAAGGGATTCCAAAACCAAAATTCCAGCACCTTCAGAAAGCACAAATCCGTTGCGACCAGCGTCAAAGGGACGGCTTGCTTTCTCAGGTTCTTCGTTTCTGGTGGAGAGAGCCTTCATAGAAGCAAAGCCTGCAAGCCCAATGGGGCAAACTGCTTCTTCTGTGCCGCCAGCTATCATTATATCTGCCCTGCCAAGGCGAATTTGATCTGCTGCGGTGATAAATGAATGGTTAGATGTTGCGCAAGCCGAAACAGGACTCCAATTTGGACCCATCCAGCCAGTGCGAATGGCTATTTCGCCAGCGACCATATTGGCTATTGCCTGCGGAACAAAAAAAGGCGAAACACCACGAGGGCCTTTTGTGCTCAAGTTCAAGGAACTTTCGTAATAAATTTCCATGCCGCCCATGCCCGAACCCACAACTACTCCGGCTCTGGTCACGTCAACGGCTGTTTTAGAGTCTTCTATGCCAGCCATTTTAAGGGCGACTTCTGCCGAATGAACGGCATATTGAATGCTTCTGGAAACGCGCTTGCGGTCTCGCTCGCTGTAATAAGGAGAAGCGTCAAATTCCTTCACTTGCCCTGCAAACTTAACAGGATAAGCTTCTGTGTCAAAGCGGTCAATAACCCCCACGCCAGACTTGCCAGCTAAAAGGTTATTCCACAATTCATCTGCTGTGTTGCCTAAATCGGTAACACAACCCATTCCTGTAACTACTATCTCTTCCATAATCGGGAGTAAATATAGAAAAAATTTTCGTGCCTGTCCAAAAGCTTTGCTAAGAAA